>NZ_JAKGAW010000078.1:0-11563 GCF_021532475.1 Pseudoalteromonas sp. APAL1
CAAAGATGAAGATCCGGAGAAGAATAAAACCTTTATGGATAAGGTATTCGACACGCTCACGGACGCAGACAAAAAGCCTAAAGCTGACATCGAGATCGATATGACGGATTACCTAAGTGATCCGGAGTCTGTAGGTCATTTACCTGAGAAGTTAAACAAGTCTGACGGGGTTTTCAGCGGTCGCTTGCTCGATGAAAATCTACGTATCAGCACCGAAGATAGAGCCGTTATTATCGGGCCACCTGGTACGGGTAAAACTGCGTTTCTGGTATCGCAGTTATTACACTGGGCCGAAACCAAACGCTCGTTTGTGTGTCTCGATATTAAGCCAGAAATTTGGGGTATTACCCGCGAAGCATTAGAGCGCCAAGGCTATAAGGTATTAGCTTTCAACCCTACCGCACCAGGTACGTTACGTTACAACCCATTGGATGATCTGGACTCTCCGGAAGCTATCGGGGAACTGGTGGCCAACACCATCACCGGCACAAATGAAGAAAACGCTGTTTTCTACGAAACAGGTCGTGACTTGCTGGATTGCATGATTGGCTATCTCCAAAGCAAGAACGGGCGCGCTACGCTCCCCCAAGTTCGCTCTTTGCTTGGTGAGTTCGACAGCTCAGAGTCGTTAATGGATGAGCTACGCCGCTCTGACGATGAAATGGTGGTTGAGCTGGCCAACGAGCTGAAAATGGTCGGTGAGAATGAACGCTTGTTTGCTTCGGTGGTTGCTTCGCTTCGTGCTGGCCTGCGCTTTTTGCGATACCCGTCTATCAGAAATGCCCTAGGTGAGTCTGACTTTTCCCTTGATGATTTATGCGGTGATCAACCTGTGGCGCTGTTCCTCCAGTTTGAGGAAGGTAAGGCCGAAATGCTGCAACGCCTGACGGCTATGATAGTTGGCCACATCATGCGCTATCTGATTGATCACACGGATAGACCGCCAGTGTTGATGATGTTGGATGAAATAGGCAACGCAAAAGGTATCAGCGGCCTAACCAGCAAGCTAAACACAATACGTTCCCGTCAGTTGCCTACGTGGATGTATTGGCAGAGTGCCAGCCAAATGAGCCTTTACAGTGACGGTAAAGCCGAAGGGCGAGACTTGATATTCGGAGCCTGTGACTTCGTTGGGGTGTTCCGGTTGAATGATAACGACACGGCCAAGTATATCAGCGAGAAGATAGGCACTGTGCATCGTGTTATCACTCAGAACCAAGAAGGATTTAGCCGTAGCACAAGTAATTCAGAGGGTATGTCTAGCGGTGGTGGCAGTGAAGATAATGCTGGACCTGGCTCTAGTATGTCGAATGGCCATAGCAAAGGGTTGAACCATCAGCGCACCAAACAGCTACAGGAAGAAGCCGTAATTAAGCCCCATGAGCTGCAAGAACTGGTCGATGGTCAGATGGTTTGCATGTATCGCGGTGACTCATGGAAAGGTGAGGCTACGCCTTACTATCGCGAGTGGCCAGACTACCACGGGGTTAAACCTGGCATAGTTCGACCGCAAACGCTAGATGAAGAATATCCGGAGCCTGTAGCAACGGTCGAGGATGAATTGCCAACGGTTGAAACGGTCGAAGATGACGTACAAGAGGTGAATTTGGATGAACTATTTAAAAAGTAATTGGAATAGAAAATGAGTAAAGATGAATTTAATGCTTGGGTAGAGCGCTATGGGCTTACAGTAGATAAGGCTTCAAAAGTGCTTGGAACTTCAAGAGCTAACGGTTTTAAGTATGCAAATGGCACTCGGCCAGTTAGCAAATCAGTTGCTTATGGTGCTGAAGCGATTGATTTGCTCCCTTCTGAAATCCGTACAGATTTAATACAAAAAAGGCTTGCATAGTCTCAAAATGAGACTAGAATAAAGCTGTTATTTTTAAATAACAAACCAAGCATAGCGCTTGAGAAATGAGTGTTACCTAACACAGAAAAAAAGGAAATGTTATGTTAGAAAGCGAATTTAAAGCCTCTTATCTATTTGTCAGGGGGCTATCTGAACTCATTGCCGAGCGGGGCTTAGATAATGCGGTTCAAACAATTGGTATTAGTCGTCAAGCTGGGCGGTACATTAACGAATTGCCATTCTCAGAAACGATACTGTTTTGTAGTCAACTAGAGAAACGACAAGCCGTAGAGCTTGATATCAACTATTTGCAGATCATCCAATTAGCGGAATTGGTAACAGATATTACTTTGATGCAATTTGATAAGTTGAAATGCTCAAGTAATGATTGGTTGAAAGCAATGCCTATCGAAACTATTTCATACCGCCAGTTATTGGTTGATACATTTATCTCTAATGTCAGTGCGGAAATGTTTGATGTTGAACATTGTCCCAGTAGAACTCTAAACATAAACACCCCGACAAGGTTATTTAAAGCCCTTCAAGACATGAGCAATTTACGGTTCTCAGTATTTGTACGCTTATTAATTCAACGAAATCTTATCCAAGTTAAAGTATTTAAGGATGCAGTGGATATTGCTGTTGCTTCATTTATGCCAGCTCAAAAAGTGCGTCATTCAACGTGGGGCTTAGTGAAAGCAGGTGCAGACATTGAGTTTATAGAGAAGTACAGCAACCAGAAGTATGTTGATAGTAAGTATTACCACCACTGCAGAAGGTTGTGTGAAGATGCTTATTCATCCAAAGAAGTCGATTCAAAAGCGGTATTCGGTTTATTTGAAAGTCTCATGGCTGAACATAAAGACGATGTTCGTGTGTATATGGAGCTTCATAATCAACTAGGGGTAAGGATAGACACTCTGCATGAATGTGTGCAGCAAGTATTAGTTCAGCGGTATTCACATGATGACTATCACTTAGAGAAAGAGGTGGCTCGATTAATCAATCAGTAAAATTTTTTCGGTGAAAAAAAACAGTCGTTGGAGCTGTTAAAATTCCATCAATAAAGTAAGTACGAGGCATCGGCCATCGTGAATCAGAACAGAAAATAATAATTTAGTTGAGGCGTGGATTGGCTGCGGCTCGATGTTTTTGATTTACGAAATACGGAGCTTAGTATGAAAACATTTCTTAAAAATACCCTTATCATTTCAGTTGCAGTTCTGGCGGTTCAAGCCTTGTTGTTAGGCATTGTTGTCAGTAATCCTAGCGCGATAGTGAACGGAGCTGATAGTTTCCTTGCTGGTTTAGTGGCCATGAATAAATCCACGGTAAGCATTGGTTTTATCACTGATATTCTGGTCATCGTTGCCGCCTTGGTGTTGATATTTCGCTTTGAAAAAGGCTTAGCCTGGTTAGTAAAGTCCAAGCGCTTATCACAAGCACAAGCAGACTATCTACAAACTAAGAAGGTGCGCGTTCTGGTTGCATTGTTAGCCGTTCCAATGTTGACGGTGATCGCATGACATTTACGAGCCTAAGTGACCTGTATTTTTTTGCTACAGGAGTATATGCCCTCAACACCATAACTGACATTGCTATCAGCACTAAACTGATAATTGCGCCTGTGATTGTGTTTGTTGTAACCCAATTAATAAAGGCGTTTGAAGGGGATGAAGAAGCTAAGGTAGGCATGGTTGGCAAGCTAGAAATTGGCATATACCTGCAAATGTTTGTGTTTATAACAGCTTTTTATCCAATGGTGCCGCTTAAGTTGGATAGCTTTCAGCTATACAGCAAGCAGTGCGAAGGCTACAAGCAACCAAAGATTAATAATGGCTTTTTTAAGAAGGGCGGCCCTGCAGAAGATTTAGGGGTAATGCTGTCGAACAATAAACTAAAAGTTCCGGTTATCGTTGCGCTGGCTAGAGCCTTTGGAACAGGCTTTTCTATTGAGTCGGTTGACCGCTTACCTTGCGGTTTTAACTTGCAGGGAGCAAAGAATACCTTAATGAATAGTCGTATTGTTGATACAGCGCTACGTATCGAGACAAAGGAATTTATAAAACAGTGTTACCAACCGGCACTCAATAAAGCGTTACGCCAAGGCGATAAGAACATGCCGTGGATAGATGATCCTCGTACAGATGCTCAACCGTGGCCAGGACATAACTCATTTATGAATAACGCTTACTACGGAAACATAGGAAAGGGCTTCTACTCTCAAGTCTTGTTACCAGATTGGCAGGGAGCGAGAACTAATAAGCATATCCCTAAGTGGTCTGAGAGCCAGCAAGCGGAAAGTAGAGGGGAAATTGATTGCAGCGGTGGCCAGTGCATCCACCAAGTAGGCGGTTTTCCTTCGTGTCGTGAGTGGTGGCAAGGTATCGGAGCTGGTTATGGCGGTATCAACGTTAGCAGTAACGATATGAGCCTCCGTAAGCGTCTATGGGATAGTATGCCGGAAGATGATAAGAGCAGTATATGGGTGCTTTTACAGGCATCTTACCATGATGTTTCTGATACCTGGTATGAAGATAAACTAATGGAAAAGGCCTATTTCAGCAAGGTGGCCATGAACCGTATTCAAGGCGCAGAAACAAGGGATTATGGCCTTCAAGGTGAAGGAGTTATGGGTAAAATTGGTAGTTGGTTTAACCGACTAGTGGGTACTGTCGGTAATTTAATGTCCACTGTTCCTGATTATGCCGAAGCCAGTTTAGTTCAATCAGCCGCGCCTATGATTAAAGGTGCAGCGATACTGATTCTATTGGCGGCCTTTCCTTTGGTTCTCATGGTAAGCCAGTACAGTATCAAAATAGCTACTACCGTTGGGGCGCTATTTGTTTCTATACAGCTCTGGCCGTTCTTCTGGGAGCTGACAATTGTTTTTCAAAAATCATTTATTCAGACGGTTGCTAATAGCTCAAGCGTTCCTGTCGTTGATGTGTTAACGCAGCCTAACGTTATGATGAACAGCCAGCGTATAACAGATATGATGTTTATTGCGTTCCCTTTCATCCTTACCTCGTTATTAACCTATGCTGGTTTGGGCTTAGGCGGAGCTATAGGTAGTTTTCAGGGTATGAGTAAAGGTGCTGGCAGTGCTGGTCGAAAAGGTGGTGAGGCTGCAAATAAAGCTGGAGGTAAGGTTGGTAAGAAGGTGGCCACAAAAGGAATGAGCAAGTAATTAGCTTTATTGACAGTACCGTCAATTACCAGTATTATTATTGGTGAGTTAAGAGGGAGAAACAGTCGGATTGAAAAATCCTCCCCGCCCGCTTGCTAGACGGTGTTTTGAACGAGTAATGTCGGATTAAAACATACGCAGGTGTTTGCGCAAGACGCATCGTAACTAGGTAATTCGGAAGTATATTTGTAAGGTAAGAGCTCTGTATCAACAGAGCTTTTTGCTTTTTATTTATGCCTATTTTTCTTTCTTCTTTTATGTGCGCGAGAATTTTGCTTTTTATTCTCTAAAGGTTTGCGCCCTTCCATTACGTTTCTTAAGGCAATAACAAAAGGCTTAGAATCGTCTCTTGCTGGTTTTATTAGTTTTTTGGCCTTTGGGTTTACATTTGGATCTACACAATATGCGCTTTCTATGAGCATGTTGGCTTCTTTGCTGTTAATTTTTGTGAGTACGAAAAAGACGAGATAGACCTCTTCAGGTCGATCTTCTATTTCTAAAATCCCACTGAGGCATGTTTTGTCATCACCTGCATTAGCTAATACAGTTACGTGAGAAGGGGTTTCTTCTATTAGCGCTACGAACTTTGGAAAAAGAAATGAATATTCCCATTTCTCTTTGCAAAATATACGAGACTCTTTTATTTTTGGAGGGGTCTTTACTTGTTGGTAATTGCCTTCGTGATGTATATAGCTATTCAGCCAATGACCGCTTCCCTCTAATTTTGCCCTATTAGCTTTATCATCGTCTGTAACTTCTCTGCTAAATAGGTGGTTCGTTGGTCTCATATGCACAGTGATAGGCCGAGTATCTCCATTTTGGCAGTCCATATCGATAATCAATGATAGATCTTTTAAGTGGTCAATCTTGTATTCGTTATCATCAACTTTAATTGGATCGAAATTGTTATTTTTCGTCAAGTTTGCAATCCTGTAGAGAAGTTAAGTGTGTTTATATTTATTCTTTACGAACCCATTGGCCACCGTTGTCGGCTGAGTTTTCACCTTCAAAGTTAGTAGCAATATCATTATCACCGTTGAGGCGGTAAGAGTTAGAAAAGCTATTCTCACTGTCATAATCATTTTCTGGCCTGTCAGTTGTTCCAACGCCTTCTTCCATTGTTTCTAAAATTGACTCAAGGAGTATCTTGCCGAATGATTTTAGTGGGTTCATATCTTAATCCTAATTAGAGGGCTGTTTTTAACAGTTTCCCCCCTAGTTATAGTAATAAATATCAAGAGAAGATGTTTTTAACATAATGCCCGTTGTCGGCGCTTTTCGGGGGTTTTTGTGTTATCCCCCGAATTATGCTTGTAAGCTCTATTTTTGTAGTTTTTACTACTTTTCTCTTGTTTCAAGTTTAAGCCTATAACTTGTATGTAAATTGGTCAATAAATACATTATAAGTATTTTAGAAGTATTTATAAAGTATTAAAAAAGTCTTTGTTGTCCTTTCATAAAGTTTTCAGCAGCAAGTAAGGCTTGTTGTCGAATGTAGACTGCTACAGGCATTCCTAGTCGCTTTGCGACACCTTCAATTAGTTCAAATTCAGCATCATTCATATTCATAGTAAAGCGCCCTTTCCGTTTTTGGTTCGCTGGCATCTCTGGTCTGCCAAGTTTGGTGTCTTTGCTTTCCGTTCCTGACTCCCAACTGCTATTAGGGTCTTGCTTTGTTTCTTCAATCCAATTTTTAGTCATGGGTTTTCTCCAGAATATTATTTACCAAAGCTTGCACTTCTGTGCGTGCTCTTTTGGTTCCGTTTAGGGAATCTGTTTCGCGGGTGAAAATGGTTTTGTAGTCATTCATTGTTCTGGCGTAGATAGCCAGGTAACTAATGAGTTCATGGTTGGGAGCTAAATGAGTTCGAACTTCTTTCTGATCGCTTACCCGTTTATCGAAACAGCTTAGTACGTTGATAAGGTTCTCAGGTTCTACAAGGCTGTTGATTGCCTTAGCGCTATCCAAGTCAAGGCGTGAAGCTCTAACTGGAGCCACAACGACAGAGCTATTTTGGATAATAGTTTTTTCTTGATTATTCAGGTTGGCCGTAGGTCTGAAATCAACAATGAAAAAGTCACAATCAGGACGGCTATTCGGATATTGGTCTGTAACATCGAATGCGAAACCGCCCCTTTTATAGGTGTTATAAAGTGCAAGCTGCGGATCTGCATCGTAGGCTAGGACTCTCTTTCCATGCTTCACTGTCAGGCAATCAGCAAGGTGTGCGGTTAAAGTTGTTTTGCCTACCCCCCCTTTTGGAGACCAGACTGAAATTATTTTCATTTTTTTTACCCCTGATTCTTGATTTATTTAAACGTAAAAAATGCTTTTAAAGCATTTAATAAGTACTTATAAGTAACTTTAGAAGTATTTATAAAGTATGTAAATAGTAGAGTTTGCGTTATTTGAAAAAAGGGCGTATAAAGTGATCATGTTTAAAGTGATCACGTGTAAATAGTTATGGCGCAACCAGTTTTACAGAGAAGCCTTGGGCTTAGACAGCCGTCTCTTGGCCGTAAAATGAGTGCTGAGGGAGTTCCCTTCAAACATCTACACGCAAAGATCCCCGCTGAACTTTACGAGCGAATGAATAGCATCTTAAAGGCTAAAAAAGCCAAAGGTGAGGGTTTGACCAAGATTGATGTGGTTGAGGCGCTTATTCGCGAGTGGGTTGAGCAAAACGAAGAAGAATAGAAAGTAAAAAACCGCTGTTGGTAGCAGCGGTTCTTTGGAAGTATCAGAAAAAGACGAAAAACCAAGTTCTGACACCGAAATGTAGGTCTTAATTATGGGCGTTAGTAAGCGAGCCGTCAACGGCTAAATGCTACAAATCGCCCACACTTGTCAATCGCCCGTCTTTTTTTCTGCCACTTCCCCAAATGCACCAGGCATGGCGTAGGCTTTCGCGTAGCTGCTCACATTGGACGCACGAGACTGTTGGTGAGCTTCTCCTGGTGTTGGATAGAACGGGGATACCTCACATACTATCCAGCGTACGACGCGCACCACGGCGCTCTGTGCTCGCAACACAGAGGCGTTTGCACTTGTGGGTAACGGGGAACCAACCACGGCCACCACATTAAAAACGGCGAGGCAGTCCAGTCCATAGATGGGGACTAAAGCAAATGCAGTATGTCATCGGTGTGTCTCTCCGGCGCGTGAGGGGGGAGTTGGCTTGCAAAGTCAGCTTACTAATTTTAGCGGAGAGCAAGGCGGACCATCCCAAAACCGTTATACGGTGGCAGGAGGGCGAGCCTATCTTGGAGCGCAGCGGAAAGATAGCGAGCATAGGGTTTTTAACAAAAATAAAAAAAAATCTTATTGTTCTTTGGGGAGTGACTACTGTGGGCTAGGGGAGTTAACTGCGTGTGTAGCCTGTGGTCAACTCCGAAGGATTGTCCATCAGGCTATGCACCAGTTATCCCCCGATTTCCCGAAGGGGAAAGTCCCTGTAGTTGAACGACCATTTTTTAGAGGATTGAATAATGCTTAAAGCCGAATTGTATGCAACAAATCAGAATGGAAAGTTATCCTTTGATTGGGATAATCTGCAATTACAGTTTGATGATTTTCATGGCGAAGTCGAATTTCTGATTAACAAGGAAAATGCCGCTTCTGGCCATAAGGAAAATGATTTGATGCTTTATGATTTAGAATTTACTAGAGGTAAAGCTGGAGAATTAATTCTACTGAGTTGTCTTGTCAGATAATGGAGGTTACATGGAGTTAGGTGTAGGGCTACACATTTTTGAATATGTTGCCGGAGGGGAAACCCTGTTTTGCTGTGTCAGCAAAACAGATTATGAAAAACATGGGGACAAATGCTTTTCAGAACCACGGATTACAAAAGGGGTGTCCGATGATCAAGATGAAGCATTCCAGGACTATCAACTCAATTTTATTTTGGCCGCTGATGTTGGCCTTGAACCTGACGAACGGCACGCTCACTAGCTGCCAAAATTTACAGGGCAAATAAAAAGGGCGCTTACCAAAAGCGCCCTTTTTATTTGCGTCTTAACTACGACAGATCGCCCACGTTGTAGTAGATAATCTACCCCTCTTTATTCTCTTTTATTCGGCCAGCTAAGGAAATTCGCCTAAGCGAATTTCACTTCTGGTCGAAGGGGAAGTGAACTTCCCCTGGCTCGATGATCAAATGTATTGCAATGATGATAACAGCTCGATTGTGTTCCTCGTCACTCGCAGAGTGACGAGGAACGAAGTTTCTCGAATAGAGCGAAGCTCTATCCCTCTAAAACTCGAAATTTATGTGTTTTAAAAAATGAAATTAGAGGGGGGATGATAAAAATTGACATTTCAACCGCGTGATGGTACTTTTTATGAACAACATACGTAATCCTAGTACGTTGTAAAAACGAAGCATTTGCTATCGTGAAAACGGGAACTTAACTACGGTTTCCACTAGAGATTTGAGAGTTCGATACTCACAAAAAAGCAGACGTACGAGAACCGGAACTTGCCCAAATACCGAGATTTAAGTGAACCCTAAACAACACCATTATTCAGGAGATTTAAGTGATCCCTAACACACCAAAAAAGGAGAAATGTAATGACCTAACTAACCCCGTGCTACGCACAAAAACTTAAAGACAACTTGTCTTACAGGCCCCTACGGGAAGTACACAAGTTGAGGCTTATTTGGCCTTATTGAGATCGTTAAAATCATAAAGACTTCGGTCTATGTATAAGTAACTCCAACTTATACGTGATTTCCAACACTCACCTATTATGCAGACTCAAATAGTTAGTTGGGGCATTTATGAGTAAGTTGACTTATCAGCTAAATGGGCTGATGTTACGTAACAAAGATGGAAGCTATGGCACAAGAGCAGAACGCCAAAAAATATTGGTACAAGCTGCTGAACAGTTGCGTGAGCGCGGCTACAAATTGCCTAACCCATACGCTTTAAAACCAAAGCATGTTCAATATCTTGTTGAACGATGGAAATCTGAAAAGCTCTCTACAGGTACGATTAAAAATCGTATGGCACATATTCGATGGTGGGCTGAGAAAGTCGGCAAATCATCTATGATCCCCAAGTCTAACTCTGGCTCAAATCACGCGATAAAACTCGATATAGAAAAGCGGAGCTATGTTCCCACTGAGAGCAAAGCTAAAGATTTAGACCTAGAGAAATTAGCCAAAGTTAGTGACTCCAATGTCAAGCTATCTCTCAAGCTTCAAAAGGAATTTGGTTTGCGCCGAGAGGAAGCCATTAAATTCAAACCGTCTTACGCCATTCGTGGTGACAAACTGGTGCTAAAGGCATCTTGGTGTAAGGGTGGCCGAGCTAGAGAACTCCCCATAAGAACAGAATCACAGCGCGAAGTGTTACGTGAAGTTCAACAAGCGGTAGGAAATGGCAGCTTAATCCCCCACAATAAAACGTATATTCAGCAGCTCAATGTCTATGGGAGACAAACCAGCGATGTTGGACTCTGCAAAATGCATGGTTTACGTCACATGTACGCACAAGAACGCTATCACGAGTTAGCGGGGTGGAAATGCCCGTTAGCAGGAGGCCCAACAAGCAAAGAACTGTCTCCGGAAGAAAAAGCGATTGATCGTGATGTACGCAATATAATCACCGAAGAACTTGGCCATAGCCGAGAGCAAATCACCGTTCAATACATTGGCCGTTAGGAGGTTAACTTGGCTGTAAAATTTAATAATGATCCTTTAAAAGTTAAGCATGATGGGGAATCAGGCAGGTTCATTCCGGAATCGGATTGGAAAGAAATTGAAGCCCTAAACGAGAGAAACGAAGCGTTGGAGCTGGAGGTAGAAAAAGCTCGGGGTGAACAGAAGTACAAGCTTAAAAAGCTGTCTCAAATCATCGAGCGCAAGGATAAGCAGCTAGAGGCACTGCGCAGCAAACGGGAGGGCTAAAATTTGAACTTTTTAATGATATTTGCGGGGATTGGCGGGGGCGTAATGATGCTTTCTGGCCCGTGGTCAGATAATGGGTTTTTCTCGATTGTTGCGTTCTTGGGGCTGTCATTGTTCGCTGGCCATGTCATGGTGAGCCAAGAAGGTGAAAAAGGTAAGGCCATTATTTTAATTGCAGGACTGGGCGCATTACTTGGCTTGTTGGGGTTGGCTACATTGGTAACTGGCAAGCTTGAAGCATCTACCCGCAAGGGTGAACAAATTTACTGGTTATGGTCGTTTGGGGTCGCTTCTTACTATTATTGGTTCCAAAAGTTCAACTTAGGAAAGCTTTTCTCAGGGAAAAAAGAGGGAGTGGCCACAGACGAGTGGGGCGTTCCAGTTAAAGCTGAAAAAGCGCCAGAAGTAGACGAAGAACCAAGCCGATTTACAGGTGAAACGGCCTCTGAACGCCGTAGGTCGCACGTTTCCAGCGTTGGCAAAGATGAAGATCCGGAGAAGAATAAAACCTTTATGGATAAGGTATTCGACACGCTCACGGACGCAGACAAAAAGCCTAAAGCTGACATCGAGATCGATATGACGGATTACCTAAGTGATCCGGAG
>NZ_JAKGAW010000079.1:0-11061 GCF_021532475.1 Pseudoalteromonas sp. APAL1
AAGTAGGGGCAACTGATCAAAATATATGTGAAAGAGTACTAGTGCCATAAGTGCAAGTGTTTTATTTACTGTGTTCATAATGTCATTCCTTCAAAGTGTGTTGTCTGAGTTAGAAAGTCCTTTTCAGTGTGTCCTTACAATGAAATTAAGCTTTTGAATACTCTTCTTTAGAAAGCTCACCGTTACCATCTGTATCTAGCTCTTTAAATTGACTCATTAGTGCTTCGCTTACAGATGCTTCACTTTTGCTGATAGCGCCATCACCATTAACATCTAATGTGTCAAAATCTGCAGCAAACGCTGCTGAAGATGTTGCTAGAGCTACCAGTGCTAAAGTTTTATGTAATGTTTTCATAATCACTATTCCTTCAATGTTGTCTCAACTTTGATAAAGGATATATTCCTGAATCAGTTTTTCTCTGTGTTCGCTAGGACTATTTCAACTTCGATGCCAATGTTTAAAAACCCATAAAAATCAATAACTTTCACGTTAAAACATGGTTTTTAATAAAAATTAGTCGATTTTTTTGTTGCTATTTTGCAACAGAGTGAATGGTAGTTTTTTTACATCATTTAAAATCAATGACTTACAAGATTTAAAATGGAGACAGTGGGTGTAATACAGGATCAGAAAAGCAAAATTTTCTGAGTTTGAATATAAACTCAATCTGAACGAAGAAATTAAAATAAAATAACGAAAATAAAAATCACATTCAACATATTGATTTTTAAGATAAATTTAAATTTATTATGAATTAATTTAGGTGTTGGCAGGATAAAAACATGAAAAGTCGCCACTTTGTTGCAAAATGGCGACTTCTGCTATTTTTCAAGTACAGACAAGTCGATTAAATGTTCTTTCATAAAGCCTTTCATTTCATCTTTACTCGAATCTAACTGAATACCTAAAATAAAACCTGCCGCTCTTTTACGTACTCGACATACAGTGCCATTAAACTCCCGTTTACTTAGCACAACCTTACACTCTTGCCCTTTGAGCTGGCTCAAGTCTTCTTTACTGTCGATATCAAACTGCACGCCTGTGAGAGAAATATCTTTAATGAGGCCTTCGAGTGTTTGCTCTCTGATCAGTAAGTTTGCAGAAAATAGTGTGGGAATTCGCGTTTCACTTCTTAAACTATAAAGCTGCACTTGCTGTGGAAAGTTTAGAAAAATTAAGCGATGAGGATGCGATGAAATTGCACTAACCTGCTGACGAAACGCAATGACTTGACCACCACCCGTCTCAAGTACAGCACGTATTATAATCATTACAGCATCTTTAATGTATTCATGTGCATTCGCTATCCGCTTAATAGATGGGTAATTTAAGATTATATATTGATCATTTAACAAACCAATAAACTCTGTTTTTACGCGTTTACTATCAGTTGGTGTGGTGATTTCAATATCAACCAAACTACCAGCAGGAATGCAGCCCAGTTTTTCAAGATTAATTTGTTTTTGTGTCTTCGGCATTGTTTCGCCTCCACTAACAGAAAATCACATACTCGTTTTATCCACGCCAGAAGGTTGGAGTAAATAACACTAACAAGGTAAATATTTCTAGACGACCAAACACCATAGCTATCGTTAATAGCCATTTGGCTGAATCTGAAATGGCACCATAATGCGCAGCAACTTCACCTAACCCTGGGCCTAAGTTATTTAGACACGCGGCCGTTGCAGAGAATGCACTTATGTTGTCCATCCCCGTCCCCATCAATGCCAGCATGATGATCACAAACACCAAAGCATAGGCAGAAAAGAACCCCCAAACGGCTTCGACTACTTTATCGGGCAACGCTTTTCGGCCCAGTTTAATAGAGTAAATAGCCCTAGGATGCACAAGTCGATTTAGCTCGCGAATACCTTGTAAATAAAGTAAGAACACACGTACTACTTTCATGCCGCCGCCAGTAGAACCTGCACAGCCACCAATAAAGCTTGAAAAGATAAGTAGAATAGGTAAAAACAAAGGCCATGCCGAAAAATTATCGGTAGCAAAGCCCGCGGTGGTACTCATTGATACCGCTTGGAACATAGCTTGGTCGAGAGTCTCATCACCATCGGCATAAATGTTATTCGATGACAATACCGTAAAACAGACAATCACCAACGCTAATTGAATGAGTAAGAACACTTTAAATTCAGGGTCGCGTAAATAAACACGAATACTGCGTGATGATACCGCCGCATAGTGAAGTGAGAAGTTAATTGCTGCAATAAGCAAAAACACCACACAAATAAAATTAATGACAGGGCTATCGAACTGCCCCATTGACGCGTCATAAGTAGAAAAGCCACCAATCGCAATAGTAGAGAACGCATGACAAATCGCATCAAACCAATCCATACCAGCAGCCCAGTACGCTAAAGTACAGGCAATTGTTAGCGATACATAAATATACCAAAGATGCTTTGCTGTATCGGCAATACGCGGCGTCATTTTAGAGTCTTTAACAGGTCCTGGGGTTTCTGCACGATATAACTGCATACCACCGACCCCTAGCATAGGCAGTACCGCGACCGCGAGTACGATGATCCCCATACCACCTAACCACTGCAATTGTTGGCGATAAAAGAGTACAGACTTAGGCAGGTATTCAATTCCGGTTAGTACCGTAGCACCTGTGGTTGTTAGCCCTGAAAAGGCTTCAAATACGGAATCAGCCAAGGAGAGGTTGGGCTCTTGTAAGAACACTAAAGGCACTGCTGCGAAGGTACCTAGTACCAGCCAGAACAAAACCACAATCAAGAAGCCTTCTCGGGCTTTTAGATCACCATGCTCATGACGGTTCGGATAGTAAGCCGCTAAACCAATCACAACACTAAAGATGAAAGCAAGAACGAATGGCACACCACCACCGTCTTTATAAATTAAAGACACCAGTGCCGGAGGCACCATGGTGATACTAAATAGTGCCACAAGTTGGCCGAGAATTTTAATTATGGTACGAAATTGCATCGAGGCGTATCGCTTTCTTATTTAATTGATTTAGCTAATACAGTTTATTGTCTTATAGGCTTAATTGTAAGTAAACGGAATGTATTATTTTTACATTTCAAACTTTTCTGAGTTTTAGCACCACTGCTCCATGAGTAAGCTCATGCACATCATTAATGGCTTGCTCAGCTTGCCGACTATCAATCTCTATTTGCCAAGTAATGTTTTCAGCAAATTGCTTATCAATATTAAGCACTTGATATTTACTTTTTAGTAACTGCTCTATTGCCCCTTGTGCGCTGTAGTCGCTGTGGCCAATTAACTCAATACTCGGAACTTTCGTGATGGTTTTAAGCTCACGCATAGCATTATTTAAACTACCGCCATAAGCACGTACTAGACCGCCTGTACCAAGCTTAATACCACCAAAATAACGTGTTACTACCGCCGTTATTTCACCGATACCCGATCCAGTTAACACATTAAGCATGGGCTTACCGGCAGTACCATTTGGCTCTCCATCATCCGAAAAACCATAAACGTGACTACCACCTGGGTTGCCTGCAACATGCGCCCAACAATTATGTCGTGCATCACTGTATTTATCTTGGATTTCTTTAATAAAGGCTTTTGCAGCCGCTAGATCTGGGGTGTGGGCAATATGCACAATAAAGGTGCTTTTTTTAATTTCTTCTTGGTAAAAAACCGGCTCAGCCGGATATTGATATTCAGACATAATTGTTTATCTAAAAAAATGGGGCCAAGCGGCCCCGACATTCACTAACATGTAACGATTAATCTAAGTGTAGATCACGGGTCATGTTTTCTAAGCTATCTTCATGAACGATAATGTTATCTTCAATACGGATACCGCCAAATGGCTTGAACTCTTCAACTTTTTCCCAGTTAATGAATTGCTTGTTATCAGTTTGCGCAAGGTCACCAAGTAATGATTCGATGAAGTATAAACCTGGTTCAATTGTAAATACTTGGTTTTTCTCGATTAAACGAGTACAACGAAGGAAAGGATGACCCTCTGGCGGTGCCTGATGCGTCCCCTTATCATCGGCCATAAAGCCGCCCATATCATGAACTTGCAAGCCTAAATGATGACCAAGACCATGTGGGAAGAAGGTTGAAGTAATACCACGCTCAACAATCTCAGCAGCTGGTAACTTCACAATATTAAAGTCGCTCAGTACTTGTGCTACACGTTGATGACAATCTAAATGCAGTTCGCCATATAACAAACCTGGCTTTAAAGACTTACCTAAAGCAATTTGATGTTCAGTCATTACCTTGATTAAGTCACTAAATTCGCCTGACTTTTTAAAATCATAGGTACGCGTGATGTCTGCCGCATAACCATTAAAGTTAGCACCCGCATCAATTAAGAAAGAACGATGGCTTTGCGGTGCTTGAGGCTCAAAATGGGTGTAATGCAAAATCGCACAGTTTTCATTAAGCGCAACAATATTGCCGTATGGCATTTCGTTTTCACTCTGACGCGTTGCCATGAGATAAGCTTGCTGAATATCAAACTCTGAACCACCAGCAAAGAAAGTATCGCGTGCTGCTTTGTGACCCTCTACTGCGATACGGTTGGCTTGACGCAAACACTCAAGTTCGTATTGCGTTTTATAAGCACGATTGTAATGCAAGTAGTTCATTACTGGCTCAGGGTTCATAATGCTAAAGCCCAGCGCCTGAGCAACCTCTAAATATTCACCGATATAGGCAAATTTAGCCTTGTCGTAAGGAAGCAGTTTCTCTACCTGATCTGGCTGAACTAACAATTCAATATCAAAATACTCAGCCCAAAAATCACGAGGCTCATCGGGTACCTTGTGCCAAAAATCAACAGGACGATAAAAGATTAATTTAGGTTTTGCTGTACCATCCACCACAATCCAGCAGTGTGGATTATCAATCACCGGTAACCAGGCTTTAAATTGTGGATTCACTTTAAACGGATAATACATGTCATCTAAAAACTGGCGCTTAGCTTGACCTGAGTGAATCACCAACCCTTCTAAACCTTCACGCTCTGTAATAGTTCGAGTACGCTGTTGTAAGGTTGCAATGTGTTCGGCGTATAACACCGCTAATTTATCCATAGTAAACCCATTTTAGTAAATTTAACTTGTTGTCAGTCTATCATAGTCGGCTATATCCCCCAACAGAGGCAATTTAGCAACATATATAAACTAACCACCCATAGTCATATCAAGAATTGGCGCCAATACATTACCATCTCGACCAAGACGCGTATGGTATACCTGCCTATACGCAAAAACATTTTTTACATAGTTGCGCGTTTCTGTGTAAGGAATTAACTCTATCCATAACTCTGCTGGCATTGCTTGCTCAGGTATCCAGCGCTTAATTCTATGATAACCCGCATTATAAGAAGCCGTAGCTAAGATCTCATTGCCATGATTTTTCTTTTTCAAATACTGTAGATATTGACTGCCTAAACGAATATTTGTTCGCGGTTGATATAGCTGTTTTCGAGATACAGCGCTTTTATTCATATATTTCGCTGTACTTGGTAACAATTGCATCAAACCGTAAGCATTGGCATGAGAGCGAGCATCAGGAGCAAACGAACTTTCACGTCGTGAAATTGCAATACTCCACGCAACATCTATATGACTGCGATTACTGTAGTTTTCAAAAATATTTTTAAAGGCAAATGGAAAGCGCAGCTCGACATAATCCCATTCTTTTATTTGTGCCAAGGTATAAATAGTGCTGTCATACCAGTCAAGCTCTGCCGCGAGCATCGAAGCCGCGAGCTTTTCTTCTTTGGTTGATGTATCTGTTAAATAATTCCACTCACGACGCGCAGATGTGAAACGTTCAAGCTCATAAAGCGCTCGAGCCCGTTTAAAACCAGGTGCATTTGCAACCTCAAGCTTGAGTTGATCACTTACTTGTAATCCTTTGTTATTTAAGCTTACAGGGATACCTAACCGAGCAGATGCTAAAAACCCATAATAATCACGCTCTTTTGCCACTGTTTGCCAAATAGCACGAGCTCGTTCGACTTCGCCACGCTGATTTAAGCTATATGCCAACCAATATTGCTGCCCTAAACTTAAATTTTCTTTACCGGTAAAAAAGGCAGCGATCCCTGACCAATCTTGTCTTTCAAGCATGTTAGCGAGCTGCCATTGCATAAGTTTACTTGTTTGCCGCTCTTTCGGTACTTTGTTAAGCCAAAAACGCGCTTGATTATGACCACTTGAAGCGAGCGATAAAGCAAAGCTGTAATACACATCCGCTTTTTGTTCATCCGTATAGGTGAACATTTTATCGAGTTTTTCCCACGCCCTTAGTGCTAAATCTTTATCTCGCCACACTAAACGCTTCACACCATAAAGTGCTATTTGTCCCTCTTTGGCTGTTTTCTTTTTAAATCGATATAAGCCAGCTGATGCACTTGGGTCTCTTCGCACTGTTAAATATAAATCAGCTAAATACTGTTCATTGCGAGGAAGCAAGGTTTTTAAATAAGGAATTAAACTTGCTGATCCACCTTCAGCCGCTAATGTAATGCGTTGCCAAACTCGTTGCTGAGTTTGGTAGCCTTTTTTCTTCCATAAGGAAAAAAGCTGATCACATTCTTTCGGTTGTGAATCTCCAACCACCCATAAATCAGTCACCTGATTCATAATAGCTTTTTCGGGTGCACCCAAATCTAATTGAAAACTCAAGTATGGGCAGGTCAGTTCGTTATTACTGGTTTCTCGATAATTACGAATATACGCTGCTTTTTTATTATTCTGTTTTAAGTACTCAAGCCACGTTTTTCGCACAGGCCATTCTAAAGGCGTATTTTGATAAACGTTTAAAAAGTTTTCGATTTCAGTTTGATGCTTAAGGCTTGGGTTACGCTGCCAATAAGCCATTTCAACATAAGGCTTTAATGGGTGATTAAGCCCATTTGCCGCCTCTTTCATGTCTTGATAATCACCGTAACGGGCCTTTTTTTCTGCTTTTAAGAAAGCGTCATGTTTATCGTTGGCGTCGGCTGCAAAAAAAGGAAAAAGTAATGCGGCAGCCGTCCAACCAAGGAGTTGTTTTTTCATGATGACCTTTAACAAAAATTAAAGAATAACTAACAATAAAGTTCCACTACACCTTAGCATCAAACCAGCTATATTTTAATCAATCGCGATAAAGCGTAGTAATTTTTTCGTTGCATTTTCATTTTAAAGCAAGCACACTGATTGAAATGCAAACTCATCGTACCAGTCTTAGTTAATAAACTAGGGAGAATAATAATGTTATATAAAAGCGATTCATTTGAAGTTGCTTTCATCAAGGACAACATCGCCGAGTTTAAGTTCTGTGCTGACGGCTCAGTAAACAAACTTTCGCAGCAAACCTTGCAAGATTGCGCTTTAGCATTAAAAGAATTGGCAACAAACTCAGATATCAAAGGCATGGTGTTCACCAGCGATAAAGATCATTTCATTATCGGCGCCGACATTTTCGAATTTTTACCTACTTTCACTAAACCTCAAGAAGAACTTGTTGCATGGATCAAAAATGCAACTGACGTTTTTGACGCTATTGAAGATTTACCTTTCCCAACGTTAAGTGCTGTAAACGGCATGGCACTTGGTGGTGGATGTGAGTGGGCACTTGCTACCGATTATCGTGTTGCTAGCTCTAACGCTAAAATTGGCCTACCTGAAGTGAAATTAGGCATTATGCCTGGTTTTGGTGGTACAGTTCGCCTTCCGCGCCTTATTGGTGCTGATAATGCGATGACGTGGATCACCACAGGCAAAGAAAACCGTGCTGAAGATGCCTTAAAAGTAGGTGCATTTGACGCGGTAGTTAGTGCTGACAAACTTTTAGAGTCAAGTATTGCAACACTTGAGCAAGCCATCGCTGGTAAGCTAGATTGGCAAGCAAAACGACAAGTAAAATTACAGCCACTGAAAATGAACCGTGTTGAGCAAGGTATGAGCTTTGCGATGGCGGAAGGCATGGTAATGGGTCAGACAAAAGGTCATTACCCAGCACCTGTTATGGCTGTAAAAACAATCAAAGCTGCTGCAAACTGTGAACGCGCTGAAGCAATGGCTATTGAAAACGCTAACTTTGCTAAACTTGCAGCAACAAGCGAAGCTGCCGCGCAAACCGGTATTTTCTTAGCTGACCAATACATTAAAGGTAAAGCGAAGAAGCAAGCTAAGCACAGTGAGCTTGAAATTAAACAAGCTGCTGTATTAGGTGCAGGTATTATGGGCGGTGGTATTGCATATCAGTCTGCTTATAAAGGCACACCTATTATCATGAAAGACATCAACCAAGATGCTCTTGATTTAGGTATGGGCGAAGCATCTAAGCTACTTGGTAAAAAAGTACAACGTGGCCACATGACGATGGATAAGATGGTTGCTACTTTAGGTAAAATCAAACCAACGCTAAACGATGCAGACCTGCAAGGTGCTGATATCGTTGTTGAAGCGGTTGTTGAAAACCCTAAAGTTAAGCAAGCCGTTCTTGCTGGTCTTGAAAAAGACTTACCTGCGGGCACTATCCTAACTTCAAACACATCAACTATTCGTATTGATGAGTTAGCGTCTGCTCTTGAAAAACCAGAAAACTTCTGCGGTATGCACTTCTTTAACCCAGTGCCAAAAATGCCATTAGTAGAAATCATTCGTGGTGAAAAAACATCAGAAGCAACAATTAATGCCGTTGTTGATTACGCATTAAAACTTGGTAAATCACCAATTGTTGTAAACGACTGCCCTGGTTTCTTTGTAAACCGCGTGCTATTCCCTTACTTTGCAGGCTTTAGCAAACTAGTTGTTGAAGGTGCTGACTTCGCAAAAGTTGATAAAGTGATGGAAAACGTATTTGGCTGGCCTATGGGTCCTGCTTATCTGCTTGATGTTGTGGGTATCGATACAGCTTACCACTGCACTGGCGTAATGGCTGAC
Source organism: Pseudoalteromonas sp. APAL1 (assembly GCF_021532475.1). Lineage (NCBI taxonomy): Bacteria > Pseudomonadati > Pseudomonadota > Gammaproteobacteria > Alteromonadales > Pseudoalteromonadaceae > Pseudoalteromonas > Pseudoalteromonas sp. APAL1. Next base: position 8,914 of record NZ_JAKGAW010000079.1, read on the forward strand.
GGCTTCCCTGAGCGTATGGCTCGTCAAGACAAAGACCCAGTAACTGTATTTGCAAACGAAAAACGTTTTGGTCAGAAAAATGGCGCTGGTTTCTACCAATATGCACCTGACCGACGCGGTCGTCTTAAAAAATCGCAAGATGCAACAGCAACTGAGCTACTAAGTGCTATCACTGATGCACCTAAAGATTTTGATAAACAAGAAATCATCGACCGTTGTATGGTACCTATGATCAACGAAGTACTACTTTGTTTACAAGAAGGTATCGTAGCGTCACCACAAGAAGCTGATATGGCGCTAATTTACGGCATTGGTTTCCCTCCATTTAGAGGCGGTGCATTCCGTTACTTAGATCAAACTGGTTTAGCGAACTTTGTTGCAACAGCAGACAAGTACGCTCACTTAGGTGCGATTTACCAAGTATCAGATGAAACTCGCAAGTGGGCCGAAGAAGGCCGTGTATTCTATAAGGTGGAAGGATAAGAAACATGAATAATCCAGTAATCGTAGATTGTATCCGCACACCAATGGGTCGTTCAAAGAACGGCGTATTCAAAAACAAGCGTGCGGAAGATTTAAGTGCTCACTTAATGAAAGGTTTGTTAGACCGTAACCCAGCCGTTGATCCAGCATCAATTGATGATATTTACTGGGGCTGTGTACAACAAACTTTAGAGCAAGGCTTTAACATTGCTCGTAACGCAGCACTACTAGCCGGTATCCCACACTCAGTACCAGCAGTAACAGTTAACCGTTTATGTGGTTCATCAATGCAAGCATTACACGATGCGGCACGTGCAATTATGACAGGCGCTGGTGATACCTATATCATTGGTGGTGTTGAGCACATGGGTCACGTACCTATGACTCACGGTAATGATTTTCACCCAGGTTTATCAACGTCTGTAGCACAAGCTGCTGGCGTAATGGGTTTAACAGCAGAATACCTTGCAACGCTGCACGGCATTAGCCGTCAGCAACAAGACGAATTTGCTTACCGTTCACACCAACGTGCACACGCTGCAACTGTTGAAGGTCGTTTCCGTCGTGAAATCCTGCCAATGGAAGGTCACGATGCAGATGGTTCTTTAATCTTAGTTGAAGACGATGAAGTAATCCGTCCTGAGACAACTGTTGAAGGTTTATCGCAACTACGCCCAGTATTCAATCCAGCATCAGGTAGCGTAACTGCAGGTACTTCATCTGCTCTTTCTGACGGCGCATCAGCCATGCTTGTAATGAGCGAAGAGAAAGCTAAAGAACTTGGTTTACCAATTCGTGCGCGTATTAAATCAATGGCTGTTGCAGGTTGCGATCCATCAATCATGGGTTATGGCCCTGTTCCTGCATCGCAAAAAGCACTTCAACAAGCTGGTATCACTATTGACGATATCGATGTTGCAGAGCTTAACGAAGCATTCGCAGCACAATCTCTACCTGTGTTAAAAGACCTAGGTCTGATGGACGTGGTAGATGAAAAAGTTAACCTAAATGGTGGTGCAATTGCACTTGGTCACCCACTTGGTTGTTCTGGTTCACGTATTAGCACAACGCTTGTTCACCTAATGGAAGACAAGAACGCTAAATACGGTCTAGCAACTATGTGTATTGGTTTAGGCCAAGGTATTGCAACTGTATTTGAGCGCGTAGAATAACGAGCTCACACCAAACATCTTGGTGATAAAAAGGCGCACTGATTTGCTCAGTGCGCCTTTTTTATTTGCTTTGCTTTCGCTTATTGAAACTGGCGGCAATAGAAAGTTAAAATAGCCGCTTATTAATCGTCTCTTTCATCCAAAAGGTCAGCCATGAGTTTTGATAATCCCGATCACCAATTAGATGCACTTGGCCTTCGTTGTCCAGAACCTGTGATGATGGTGCGTGGCGCAGTACGTAAAATGAAAGATGGCGAAACTTTACTTATTATCGCCGACGACCCATCAACCACCCGCGATATCCCAAGTTTTTGTACTTTTATGGATCACACACTTGTGGCAAAAGATGTAGAACAAGCACCGTATCGATACTTAGTGAAGAAAGGGTTATAACAACGAGTTTCGAGTTTCGAGTTTCGAGTTTCGAGTTTCGAGTTTCTAGTTTCGAGTTTCGAGTTTCGAGTTTCGAGTTTCGAGTTTCGACTTTCGAGTT
>NZ_JAKGAW010000080.1:0-10605 GCF_021532475.1 Pseudoalteromonas sp. APAL1
GGGGCGAATACATTAAAGTGACCAGGGGTAGCTCCCCAAATAGAGTCCGTATATAAGCCAGCATCTAATCTTTATTTAATAAGTACTCCGTTGACAAAAAACGGGGAGTCCATATAAGTACACCGAGGCGCTTCGCGCTACACTGAGAAAAACAGCATTAAAAAAAATAGTCACAAAGAGGATAAGAGACGCTGCGCTTTAGAGGAAAAAAATACTCTTTTGGTCTATCTCATTCACTTTTCATTCTCTTCTCTTTGTGCAGAAACAAATTGAACCACAGAGTTCAGCGTAAAAACGCCTACACTCTTATCTCGCAAACTTTACCCTGTAACTCGCTAACTTGTTGGGCTTCGCTTCGCTCCACCCAACATACAATAAGAGCTATCCTTTACTCCCCAGCAAACTTTAACATTCGCGTTTGGTCGGTAAGTTCAATATCCACCAGCTCATATGGGGCTTTGGCTGCTTTGGTGACCACAAAAGGCATGGTGAAACTATCATAGCTATCAATCTGTTTTGCTACTTCAACCGTTGCTAGTTTGATGCGTTCACCTTTATCGCCTTTGCCAGTTAAGGTTGCACGAATGGCGTAGCGACCTGAGTCGGTCACTTGCACCGGTACCTTGGCTTGGTATTTATTATTGCCAAGCGCTGTTACTTTGGCTTTATCCATACTGATGGTTTGTGAGCTATGCACAAACGGCATTTTTATAGAGCGTTTTACCGTTTGACCATTCACTTTAGTGTCTACGCTGGCCTCAAGCTCATAGTAACCATTTATTGCACCTAAGGTTTCAAGCGGGTAATTAAATACGGCTTCACCATTTTCGTAACGTACATCTAGCTTTTCGCCATCAGGACTTGAAAGCGTTAACTTCACATCACTATCTTTAAAGCGCTTTTTACCCATACTTAGCTGCATAGCGACACGTTGTTGCTGATCTTTCACTTTAAACTGCGATTTAGCATGCAAAGCATTGCTCGAGCCTTTTTCAATCACATGCAGCAAGTAGGTGTCGTTATCGTTAAGCGCTTGGCTTGTTCTTAACATTGCTTTGCCATTTACCTGACCAAGCTTTAATCCAACGCTGCCATCGCTAAACCCTGCATTTTCCATTTGTTCTTGTGCAACCATAGTTTGCATTGGCATTTGTCTAAAGTTGTCATCACGTACCGACAGCTTATCTAGCTGTAAGCCATGAGGCTTAAATACTTCGCCGTTATCAAAACGTGCTTTTGGCGCAATGCGAATAAAGTTATCAGCTTGGTTTACAAATACAGGCACGCCGCGTTTAAGCTCTTTACCCGAAACTTTCTGCCAATACTCAACGCTGTCTTTTTCTAGTGTTTCAAGTTGAGCGCTCAATGCTGGTTGAACTTGAGGAAACTGATAAACCGTTTGTTCATTAGCCTGTGCTGCGTTGCTTACAAGCATAATTGCAGCAGCGAGTGTGGTTAACTTATTAATCATAGCGGGCTCCTAAATTCGATTTTTAAGCATGTCTGGCAAACCAAAGCAGTTGCGTCGGCTTTGCTGATGACTTAAAGGTTCACGGCCTTTAGTTCGTGATTTATCGGTAAACCACACCACCCCAGCTAACGACTGAGAACTGCAATTTAAGAAGCCATCTGAACAGCTGTCTAACCAGTTTTGTGTTACTTCAAGGCCCACTTGATTTTGATAACCACCGCAATAGCTGTCGCTATCCCATACCGCTGATTCAACATCACTGCCCACCACGGTCTCGAATCGAGACGGTAAACTTGGGCGGTTTGGTGTGCCATACAACCACTGTGCGTTATACGACGCCATCCAAGATACCTGCTGTTGTTTTACTGCATCGCTGCCGTAACCTAAAAGCCAACCCAAGCTTTGCTCGAACGAATTACCTGCTATGACCGCATCGGCCAGAGGCGTACCACCACTTGAAGGAGCCAGAGCAATGGTACGCGTGACTTTGCTAATAATATTTGGATAACGGCTATCCCATGTTGGGTTAGATAAAATCCAACGCACTACATTACCGCCATTAGAATGGGTGATCAGAGTTAAATCAGTGATGTTTTTATTATTGATAAATGTAGTGAGCTGCCCTGCTAAACAGCCAGATGCCGCATCTGCCCACATATACTGATCAAAATCACAATTAATGACCGTGTAATTACTACTGTTTGGTAAACCTTGGCGAACCGTGTCGACAAAACTGCCTGTCCAATAGTCATTATACACATCGCTTTGCTGGCCTGTACCGTGCACAAATGCGACTCCTTGCGCAGCAAAAGCACTGTGGCTGATACCCGCTGCCAACATTAAAGCTGGCACTAGTGAGAGTGTTTTTATTTTCATGTGTGTTCCTGTTGATTGTAATTATATCTATCAGGTTGGAGGAGTGACCTCCGACCAAAAACATAGACCAAACAGGTACGAAAGCAAGAATAAATTTACAATAATTTAACTTTTGGATATTTTTTAAGTACAAATTATTAGATTTTGGAGAAAAGCGTGGGGGTGAGGTGCTAGGTATATAAAAATTGCGTTGTTTACTGAAATAGTTAAACTAAACCCTGCTCTTTTGTCCATTCAAAAGCTTTGAACATTTGTCAAAAAGTTGTTCTAGGCAATAATCTTTATCTAGAATTCAAACTTAATTAAATAAAATACCACCCTCTTATTTTTTGGATTAATAAAAAGACAGTATAAAAAACTCATTTATTCTTTATTTTCCTTTTTTAGATCACTCAATTTTGAATTTCTTGTTTTTTCTATACCAAATAAAGATTTACCAATTTCTTCAATTTTTGCTACGAATTTATCTACATTTGATCCTGCAAAGAAAGCAAAAGCATAGTAACCATAATTCCCATAACTATCATCCGCGGTATTTTGAGACGCATCTAAAACAACTAATCCCGCTTTTAAAAATATGTACGCTACAACACCACAAATGAAACTAGTGATTGGCCTCAAATAATACCAAACTTCCCATGATTTACTCCACTGGTCATGAAGACACCGGTTTAAATAGACAGAGCGTAGACAATATAGTATGCCACCTATTACAGCTACCAAGGCACACCTTAGAGCTAAATCGATACTCTTGATGAAAGTATGTGTTGCAAAATACTCCAACCCTGCATATGACAACGCGACTAACAATAGCCACGCAACTAAATAAGTAATCACAAAGTTCATTACCATTCCTTGCTTTAATTGAACAGCGATTATTTAAATTAAAAACAAAAAAAATAACAATTTAAATAATAGACCATAACCAAAATCTTCAAAAAAAATTAAAACCAATTCAAATAAAAAAATTTAAAAAATCATTAATAGCTATTAATTTAATATAAATATCAAGGTAAAACCAATTCAACACTTAATTCAAAAAACGAACATACCTTCGACTAAAAACTCTATTCTTTTCAATGCTAAAAGTTGATGTCTATGTTCGTTTATTTTCGCTTACATTCAGTTAAAAAAGCCCATTAAAAATGGGCTTTTTAGTGATATCTAAGTATTAATATCGTAATTATTTTATAACTGTGAACTGGTTAGGATTGGCAATCACTGCAGTACCGTCACTGAAGGAAACTGTGACTGGGGTATCGTTGTAGTTATAAATAACATAAGTTATTACACCTGCATTATTAAACGCCATTGCACTAGGGAGGTCAGCAGTTAACGCACCGGTACCTGTAGCAATTTGGCCCAAACTATTTAAAGTGTGGATCCAGTGATAAGTATGAGCTTTAGTTTCTCCCACTTCTGGCTCGTAACTATCAACTGAGTTGTAGTCATCAATAGCGCTGCTTGCATCAGTCATTGCCATCAAGTTCCACCAAATATCTCGCCATTGGCCAGGTATTAACCCTGACGGCAAATTATTTGCCGATTCAGACAAACCAAGATCAACATAGTTATTCATATAATCTTTGTATAAGCCTACATGCATAATAAGCGGATTGGTTGGCAATCCTTGTATTCCTAATATGTGCGCGTAAGCTGCGCTAAACCAAGTAGAGAATACGGCTCCATCACCCCAAATAATCGATGTTGTGATATATGGATAATCATTAGGAAAATTATTTGCTTCATCATTCATTTGAGCAAAGCCATCAATATTATTCCAATACTCCCAGTATGCTGCCGAGGTAGATGCATGCAAATACATTCCTCTTTCAACAAGCTCCTCGTTTTGAGTAATTAATCCATATAGAACAATAGATCCGTACGCATTAGCAGCCTCAGAGGTAGATTCATTGTTGTTACCTCGAACAAAGTTAACGCTACCTGACGCCCATGAAAAACCGTTAGCAGGATCAAAGTTTCTTACATACGGAAACATTTCATCGTTTTTGCCTGCGGCAAAATCTCTTATTAATAATTCGATAATAGGACCAAATTGATCTGCACTACACCATGCTTTATCTACGCGACAAATTTCGGCCGCAGCGCGAATAAAGTAGCCATAATGGAAATGATGATCATTCAATTGTTGATGCGATGAAAATGACTCTTCAAGCGCTAATAACGTATTCCAATCATTATCGTAAACAAAGTACTTCACTTCATCTAACGCATCATTAGTTTCTGCAGTAAACCAATCTTGTAACTCTGCTTTAAGCCAATTACGCATCTCGTTTGCTTGTAATTGCAAACCTGCTTGGTCAGCTAATGCAATTAACTCGGCAACTTTGCCGTAGTTTTTACCAGACCAATAAGCATCAGTTCTGGTATTCCACATTGCTTTTTCAATCGTAAAAAACTCATCAAGTAAGGTCACAAAGGTTTGTTCATCCAAACTGTCAGAAAGCGTTGGCAAACTAGGCAGTACCCCAACATAAGGTAACTTATATGAAAACTCGCTGACTTGAGCATACTTAGTAATACCACGAGCTGAGCGCACTGGGTATTGAGTTGCTAGGTTTGCATTTTTCCAATGCAGCGGCTGTAGTCCTACAAGCGTCGTAATAGGCTGGCTATTTGCATCAAAGTAACGGTGAGTAACAGTCACACTGTTATCCCTTCTATCTACCGCGTAATCTATTTCTACTTGGTTAACAACATTTCGGGCTAATGTAGCAAAGGCATTTATTTGCGCTTCAGTAGGTGTTGCATTCAGCACAGGTAACCAGCTTACAGTAATTTCTTTCGCTTCGTTGATTACGCCAATACTATTTGAGCTTATATTTTCAAATACCGTTGTACCTTCGCCGCTTATCAAGAAGTTATTGTGATTACCGGCGACATTAGTCCATATGCCCAAATGATTGTCTTTTTGAAAATAAACACCTTTTTCACCCCCATCGGCTCGCAAGCTTTTTATGACAAAGTCACCGTCAAATGCTTTAAGGTAAACATAAGATGATCCATGAACAAAAGTCGCTTGCATTACCACAAGTTCGTCACTATTTAGCCACTGAATAGTGACACTTGCATCGCTAGAATCACTAACATAAGCGTTTAAATCGCTGTGTATACTATTGGCAATTGCTAAACCGTCAAATACTTCACTGAATGGATCTGGGATTTGATAGCCAAAACTATTGCCCGAAGTACGCAGCCCAGCCGGAATACCCATCATCCTAAACCCGCGATCAGTAATTCTGGCAGTGATAGGATCTGGCGTAATATAGGCTCCATCATTTGGATCGCCTATTGTCATTTCCCCTAGGAATGAGACTGACCCCCACCACTTATGTGTTGGTGTCGGTTTGGTCGCTGCATCACCAATAACTTGAGGGTAGCGTTTTTTGGGAGTGCCAGTTGGAATACCCGTTAGAGCATCGCATGCATCAATCGCTGGCTCAACAACACCAGCGTTGTAAATCCAGTTACCGTAATCAACAACACAGCGATAACTGTTCGGGTTTATTGCATTTGAAATTGTTCCTAAGCCGTAATTTGATATTTGATATTCAAAATCAACTGGTGGTGGCGGAGGGGGTACATCACCGTTCCCTATAAAATGAATATTATCTAACTTAAATACGGTATTAGTGAACTGGCTTGCCCAAATAACAATTCCAGTGTTGACCTGTTGAAGGTTTAAGCCGCGGTTTTTTAAATCAGCTACGTCAATAGTAACCGTTTCCCAACCTTCTTTACCTTTCTCGCCAATTGGATAGTCACCAGACGTACATGGGTAAAAACAATCTAATTTGAAAGTAATATTGCTATCACCACTGACAACTTGCACATCAAATTTTAATTGCCCAGTTTCAAAAGCAGAAAGATCTACAGCATCTGACGAACCAATAAAGAAACCCGCTAGTTGATTATTATCAGCATGTGAAATCTGTAGTACGTTACCACGCTCGGTATCGTATACCCATTCCCAACTAATACTTGGACAACCCGCACCACCATCTTCATTGCATTCAGCGTAACCTATAGCTGCATCAAACGCATTTAACTTTCGGTCCCACTCTTGGCCAACTTCACCACCTCTCAGCACGATTAATTCAAAGACTGGTGCTTCCAACACCGTCACTAACCGCGTTTCTGTCGCCGAATTACCAGCCAAGTCTGATGCAGTATAAGTAATCGTATACTCCCCCGGTTCTGCTAATACTTCACCGCTTATATCAACCGTGACATCACCATCAACTAAATCTGAGGCTGTAGCACCAAGTTCAACATAACTCTGTTCATAGGCTAAAGTAATTTCACGATCGCCTAATAATGTAATTACTGGTGATAAAGTATCTGCAACGGTGACTAATCTCGATACTGAAGCACCATTACCAGCTACATCCGAGGCTGAGTACACTAAGGTATAGCTACCGGCAACTTCTTCAACAGTACCATCAACAACAACATCGACGGAACCGTCTTTATCATCAATAGCTGTCGCACCAGGATCAACAAACAAAGTGCCTTGTTCATGGGCAAACTCTGCATCACCCACTAAAGTTATAACGGGTGGCGTAATATCTTCTGGCTCAGGGTCTTCAATATACTGCTCTAAGTAACCATCAAAAAATAGCTTCGATGGTGTGTAAGAAAACTCAAGAAATGTATGTAATTTTTTTCTCGGTAAAATAACACCTTCTAGCAAAATATAAGGTAAACCACTTTCGGTAATCCCATCTTGGTTTATGACATTATGACTACTTTGAGAGATAACTAATCTTAAGGGTTCAATATATTGATTATTACTTTCATTTTTAATTTTAACGACAACACCTAATGTTTTCTCGCTCTTATTGTAGGTGCGCTTACCTTGGCCAATTTTAATATTGCTATTGATTGCCTCCCAAGCAGCATGTGATGCAGGCAAGTAGCCAACCATCAACAGCCCTAACACGAAAGCTGTTTTTGAAAATAATTTCATAATTCAGTTCCTTGATATTCGCGAGCAGCATTTTGAATATGTATTAACTTCCCTACCCAACTGATTTTAATAAAAATTAATGTATGTAAACTCTGCTTCATTATTATTCTCCATAATTACTTATTCCTCTAAATCTCTCGCTTACATTTAATATAGCGTTGCCGGGTTGAGGCTTATCTAAATACAAAACAAAAATGAAAGCGCTTACATTTAAGCATTTTAATTTGTAGCTTAGTTTTTAACCTGTTGCAATGACTACATCAATTAAATGCTTATTTAAATTATGAAAAAACAAAAAAATTACATATTAAACTTTTAAAACAGCACCTTATAAAATCAAAATGAAAAGCAAAAAACATAGCATCAAAAAAACAAAACCAATTACATTTTCGGTATCAAAATAATAAAACCGGTAAAAAGGTTTACAAAAAACAAAGCTATCGAATTCACTAAAAGGATTTATAATGATTAAATAAAAATTAATTTATATGAAAGCTAAGAAAGTGAAGACTAAAAATACCCCCTTGATTGAAATCGAGAAAAATTTTAAATACATTCTAACTTGCGCTTTATCTATCGTTGCTAGTATTTTTAGCTACTCATCAGCTGCATTCTTAGTATTAATGGTTCTTTGGCCTTATGAATCATTTAAAGATCTGACACCTAGAGTAATTATTTTCTTTTCTGGAACATGTGCATGTATAACACTTGGTGTACTTTTATCTATTGGTAAAACCTGGGTCATAAAAATTTTTAAAGGGCTGGTTATTACAGCGATTTCAATATCACTTTTTACTTTTTATAATTTTATCCACTGAACTTTATTCCCAATCTGTTAATGCTTTAAAGTTATCTAGCTTTTTTATTTTGTTTAACTTATTACTAGCGGTGTTATTCTTTAGTAAGCAACTTAAAACTAGCTCCCTCGTTATTAAAAGGTATAAGAGACGTCACAAAAAGAAATTACAGTATATTAAAGAGCAATTGTAAGAATAACTGTAACGAAAAACGTTTTTCCATTCATAGGCACTTGAATCTTAGAAGGGGCTTCTCTTTCACATCCGTTACGCTTTATGCAAAAAATATTGAACCACAGAGCACACCGAGGCGCTTCGCGCTACACCGAGATTGCAATAATCACAAAGAGGACAAAAGATGCTCTGCTTTAGAGGGAAACATAATTCATTACGACGCACGAAATAAATTTCACGTCATTGGTATCGGGGTTGACCTTGGCGATGTTCAGGCAAAATCTAGCATAGAACTTATGACTTAAACCTACAAGCTCCTTTACCCTTTCCCCTTGTAACTTGCTAACTTGTTGGGTTTCAGCATTAAAAATGCCTCCTACAACTCAGCATTTTTGCGTGAATACATTTTATGTAAGTTCAGCAGTTTATCTTTAAGGCGCTGAGAATAGGTGACGAAATTTGTCAGTGTACCGGCATCTTTTCTGTTGGTATCAGCAAGTAGCATTAATAACTTACGCTGCGCCTGATTCAGATGCAGTTGCAATAACCTAGCTGCCTTATCTATTTCGTCATTTTTAGGTTGTTCTAAATTCTCGCTGGTATGGGTGAACAAGGTCAGCGTATCACTCGAAAGTTCGCGGATCATAATCAAAATATCGCTTTCTAATTCAATAAATTGTTCATTCATAATCCGCTTGCTTTCAAACAGATCAATGATGGAATCATGAATTTGGAACAAATAATCAAAACGGTTAATTTGCAGCATTAACTCTCGCGACTGCTCTTCGTCATTGATTTTACTAACAATAGTAGTGAAATAAGTGATGTATTCCTTCTCAACAAAACTGACATATTCCAAGCGTTTTTGTGCAGTATCTTGAATACCCTTGTAGTTGGTCTCTAAGCTCAGCGTGACCTGATTGTAGTTTTCTTTTAAGAAGTTAAGCAGTTGTTGGTTACCTGATTCTAACTTATCAACGACATGCTGAAACTCTTCATCTTCTTGGTAGGTGGGCAATTCAAGGCGTTCAAAGTCCATTTTTCCTTCACCAAGCAAAAAATCGACAAAGCGCGTAAAAGGGTTAACAAAAACAATAAAAACTAAACTAGCAACCACATTAAAAATAAAATGAATATTTGCCAGTGCGACAGCGGGATCAAGCGTAATTTCACTTAACTTATCACCAAACAATAAAATGAAAGGCAGAAACAAAAGCACCCCACCAACATTAAACAACAGGTGGCTCAGCGCCGCTTTCTTTGCTGCGATATCCATACCAAACACCGAGATCATTGCAGTTGCTGTGGTACCAATATTCGCCCCCATAATAATGGGTACCGCGTTCTCAAGTCCCAAAATACCTTGCTGAGTAAAAACAATGGCAAGCCCAGTTGTGACCGAACTCGACTGCACCATAGCAGTAAATACACAGCCCACTAAAATCGCCAAAAGCGGGTTTTGCGGCTGCGTTAAAATCTCAATTAATGCAGGATTGTTTTGTAATGGTGCAAGTGATGAAGAAATCAGGTTAAGGCTAAAAAACACAAAACCGAAATAGAAAATCGCCTTACCAAAAATAGAAAAGCGATTGCGAGTCAGCGACAGAAAAAAGCCAATAATAATGATCACAGGAGCAAATACCGTCAGCTTAAAAGCCACCAGCTGAGCCGTTATAGTAGTGCCCACATTTGAACCAAAAATAATACCGACACTATTTTTAAACGTTAACACACCCGCATTAACCAGGCTTATGGTGATCACCGACGTCGCAGAACTCGATTGAATAAAGGCCGTCACCACAGCGCCAATTAGCACCCCAAAAATAGGAATGTTAGTCGCGCGACTTAACGATTTACGAAAGCGCTCGCCAGATATATTCTCGATCTCCCGAGAAAAGTTCTCAAGCCCAAAAATAAAAAGGATAATGGCGGTTAGCCCTGCCATGGCTATATTAAGATTTTCCATTCGCTTATAAAGTGCTGATATTGTTAATCAAGATCGATACAAAAAGTATAGATTTGAGTACCTTATAGCGCAATGATCGAAAACAAAGTAACTGGTTTTAGGGGCGAGTTACGAGGAACGAGATTCGAGGCCTAGGAGGCGTTTTAGCGCCGAACAGGTAGCAGCGATTTTATATCGCGTTATTAAATGTTTTAAGGTGCTAGGTGCTAGTACTTCATCACACAAGTTCTGACTAGTTGAGGGCACCATAAGCCCTCTCAAGTTTTTCACGAGCTGATTCAACATTAAATAGCCAGTTTATACTTGTTCTTTCTTTATTCCTGCTCCATTC
>NZ_JAKGAW010000081.1:0-10389 GCF_021532475.1 Pseudoalteromonas sp. APAL1
CGTTACATTGTCAGAGCCGCTACTTTATTCAGGCTCCTAGGATCATCTGGTGATACAGATGGTTCACTCATTAAGCGGTGAACAGCGCTTCATACGACTTCACGTCGCACGCCCCAAAATGAGTTAACGTAAATGCACTAAGGGTGGCTTTGAGCGAAAAGCAGACATTGACCGTTAATCGTTTCAACGACGGCAATTAGCCATACGTTGCATGTTTGCTCCCTTACTGGTTTTACGATATCCAAAACCGACATAACGACCATTAAGCAAATACCAAAGTAAAATAGGTATGTGCTCCAATCATATAGCCAAAGAGGATAAAGCGTTAATAGCACTGCTACAGGCCCTAGAATGCTGAAGACAGCTCTGGTATGGTTTTTATTTTTGTGCCAGTTGTATAAGTTTACCAATAGTTCCAAAGATGCAAAAATAGGTAAAAGCGTATTTACAGCTATTCCTTCGAAGTGAGAGAAGAAGCCTAGTCCTAATGCCGATGCAAGTGACCTTAATGCAGGGAGGCAGGCCGTGCCGCTAGCCAAACGCCACTAGAGCCTACTCTGTCTAATATTTTATTTATCATTTGAAAGTCTATTGGTTGATATTACCATCATTCTAAACTCCGTATACAAGTACGGAGTCAATCATTTTAATGAGTCAATTATGGGGCAATGTGTTGGATCTTCGTTTTGCATACAGGTATTTGTCATACCCACAATTACTTTCTCTAAACGTTGAAGGTCATTAATTTTGTCTCGAATGATTGCTAACTTTTGTCGGTTTAATAGCTCAACTTGAGCGCAGTTGCTGTCCATAGACATTAGCGATTTTATTTCTCTTAACGTAAAGCCGAGCGCTTTGGCTTTTGTGATAAACCTAAGTTGTCCTGCTATTGATTCGTCATATTGTCTATAACCAGATATTGGTTTTTCAGGTTGTGTAATCAGTCCTTCTCGTTCATAAAAACGAATGGTTTCTACATTTAAATTTAATGATTGTGCTAATTTGCCAATGGTTTTCATTATTGCCTTTGTGAATACTACTAATCTAAAGTTATATTTAGTTCAACTATCTAATGACTTGATAATGCCACAGACTTCAATTGTACCGTCAGACCCGCAAGAGCTTGCCATTAGTTTTAACTCTTTTTTGAGTGCATTCAATTCCTTCATTCGTTGATTAACTAAAGTTAGTTGCCGATCAATTAATGCATTTACACTAGAGCAACTCTCCTCTGGCTTGTTTTTTAATTCAATGAGTCGCTTAATATCATTAAGCGGAATATCTAAACTTCGACAATGCTTTACGAACTCTAGCTCTTTAAATGCCTTATTAGAATACAACCTGAAATTCCCTTCAGTGCGATCAGGATCTGACAGCAAGCCCTCCTTTTCATAATATCGGATGGTTTGTACTGAATACCCCGATGTTTTCGATAACTCACCAATTTTCATAAAATTTCCAAATAAACTTGACCCTATAGTCACTATAGGATTTATAGTTAGAGCATACAAGTTAATCGGAGATGAAAATGAGCGATTGTGGGTGTGAAGTTGAGCTAAAAGATAACCAGCAAAAAACGGTGCTTTATTGGCTTCTGGCTATCAATGCCTCGATGTTTGTTTTTGAAATTGGCTTTGGTTGGTTATCAGAATCAACGGCTTTAATTGCAGATTCGTTAGACATGCTAGCGGATGCAATCGTCTATGCAATTGCACTATACGCGGTGGGAAAGTCAATCCAACATAAGGCTAATGCTGCTTTAGTGAGTGGCTATTTCCAACTGGGGTTAGGCGTGCTAATTCTAATGGATATTGCTAGAAGGCTGTATGGTGAAAGTGAGCCTCACTCTTGGTTTATGATTGGCGTAGGCATGGTTGCTTTAGTTGCAAATGTGATTTGTCTCATCCTTATTCGAAAGCACAACAACGATGAAGTACATATGAGAGCTAGCTGGATATTTTCAGCGAATGATGTAATTGCAAATCTTGGTGTCGTTATCGCAGGCATACTCGTTATGGTGCTGAAACAGCGTTGGCCTGATATCGTCATTGGTAGCATCATTTCAATGTTAATTCTTCGAGGCGCTTACCGAATACTAAGCGATGCTAAACAAGAATTAGCTGTTGCTGAGAAAACACGTTAAACACCAAATGAAGATAAACAATCAACCTTTGGTTGTTCAAAGTAAGGAAACATCAATGAATAGCAAATATCTAGAAAAAACCAAGATAGTAAATTTTGAACACTCTACAATTCAATCATTAATTTCTGAGCGTAATTGGCAAGAACTCGATGACTTCAACAAAATTGGTGCAGCCTACCAATTTGTTAAAGATGAAATATTATTTGGTTACAATGAGAGTGATGATATTTCAGCAAGCAGTGTTTTAGCCGATGGTTACGGACAATGCAATACCAAGGGTAACTTGCTGATGGCTTTGTTACGAGGATTAGGTATTCAATGTCGTTTTCACGGCTTTACTATTGAGCAGCGATTACAAAAAGGAGCTATTCCAACTTATGTATTTTGGTTAGCACCTAAATATATCATTCATAGTTGGATTGAAGTTTATTTCAAGGATCGTTGGATAAACTTAGAAGGCTTTATATTAGATGAACAATATTTAAGTTCACTACAGCACAAATTTAGTCAAATAAAAAACGAATTTTGTGGTTATGGTGTTGCAACAAAGTGTTTCTCTTCGCCAGATACAGATTGGCGTGGTCAAGATACCTATATACAAAAAGAAGGTATTCATGATGATTTTGGTGTTTATAATTCCCCTGATGAGTTTTATCTCGAAAAAGGAACTAACTTATCAGGAATCAAACGTTGGATGTATCAACGAGTGATCCGTCACTTTATCAATTTTAACGTAGTCAATGTAAGAAATTTAAAAGTTCTTGAGGTGGAAAATGCACAATCATAGCCATAGCCATTCGCATGGAAAAGACGACCGTATAGGTTGGACATTTTTCCTTAATGTTTCATTTACTATTATCGAATTTATTGGTGGTTGGCTAACCAACAGTACCGCTATTATGGCTGATGCTGTACATGACCTGGGTGACAGTTTATCTATAGGATTCGCTTGGATACTGAGTCGTTTCTCGGATAAAGAAGCATCCGATAGATTTAGCTATGGCTATCGTCGTCTTACCCTGTTTGGCGCATTAATTAACAGTATTGTATTAGTTATTGGTTCTGTCTGGGTGCTATTTGAAGCAATACCAAGATTATCTAATCCTGAAATGCCAATGGCTGAAGGAATGTTGGGTCTTGCATTACTTGGGGTTGCTGTTAATGGGTATGCAGTATTTAAACTAAAAGCGGGTAAAACGCTGAACGAAAAAGTACTTACGTGGCATTTGCTTGAAGACGTACTTGGCTGGGTTGCAGTCCTAATTGTTTCTATCGTGCTGCTTTTTGTAGATCTACCAATATTAGATCCTTTGCTTTCTATAGGCTTTACACTGTTTATATTGTTTAACGTTTTGAAAAACCTGAAAACAACATTGGCACTATTTCTTCAAGCTACACCTGATGAAGAAGTGCAGAATAATATTGAAAAAGCGATAAAGGCTATACCTGAAATTAATGGGATTCATCATATGCACTTTTGGTCATTAGACGGGGAAAGTCACGTATTAACTGCTCACCTAGAGTTAGCCCATAACTTTGAGGTTGATAAATTAATTAGGCTAAAACAACAAGTGGCTAAGGAACTTTCTTCTTATAATTTATCTCATACAACCATTGAGTTTGAGTTTCCTCAAGAAACTTGCCGTGACGAGCATGAAAAACATGCGCATGGCTAGTTTAGAAAACCTTTTTTTGATATTATAATTTTTCATATTTAAGTAGGTGTTTATTTTGAAATTCAATGTTGCGTTAAAAATACTATTAGTCGTTTCGATTGTTTTGCAATCGTTAACTGCTGTTGTATCCGCAACACCTGAGAATCACCAAATAGATATAGAGCACCTTCAAATTCAACATGATCATGCAGATGATCGAAATGTCTCAAATGATAATGTAGGTGATGAGCAGCATAATGAAAAAGATTGTCATCACTGCGGACATTGCAGTGGCAGCCACTTATCTTGGATTTTAGTCAGTAATTCAAATACCACGGGCAAACTAAACATTATCAATAAAACGCCTTATCAAATTGATCAAACAAGTACCTTTCATGAAGCGATACTTCGTCCGCCTATTTCTTAATTAGATTAATTTTTAATGACCTATTTATCCTTTAATAATGGATAAAGGTTTCGTGTTTATTAATTTTAAAATTAAGAATTTTTATGTATATATATTTAAAAAATGCAGGTTTAGTCCTGTCTTTATGTATGGCTGTGAGTTTTTCAGTTGCCACTTATGCCAAACAGAAAAGTATTTCATGGCTAGATAGTCAAATAAATAAAGATCCCGAAGTTGTTGCGGCTAAAGAGTTACTTAATGCAAGTAATCATAGAGCCAAGAGCTTAACTAAAGCCGTATATAACCCAGAGCTTGAAGCAAGCTATGAAAAAGAGGGTGATTTTGATAATTATTCTATTGGTATCAGTCAAACGATTGATTTTTGGGATAAGCAATCAGCAAATAAAAGCATTGGTGAAATTGGTGTTTATGCAAACCAGCAACAATTGTTATCTCTACTCGATTCTAAAAAGGCTAACGCTTTAACTGCAATAGTTAATTGGCAAGCAGCAAAAAAGGTGGCTCAGTTACTTTCAGTAAGAGAAAATCAATTACAAACGCTCGTTGGAATTATTGAAGATAAGCGAAAAGCAGGACTTTTAGAGCCACTTGACGCTGAACTGGTTTATTTAAACTTGTCCCAAGTTTTCAGTGAAATATCTGAGTCGCAAATTGCTTTGAAAAATGCAGAGGTAAATGTTCAGGAGTTATTGCCTGATTGGACGCCTAATACTACCAATTTGTTTTCATTTACTTTTGGAGCAACAAACTATTCATTTAACTCTCAGTGGGTTGAGGAACATCCAAAAGTTAAACTCGCTAGAGCGCAATGGAAGATAAAACAATCTAAAGCTCAACTAACCACTATGGAATCTAAAGCCAATCCAACCATTGGAGTTAACGCAGGGAAAAGTGGAGATGAAGACTTGATTGGCGTGACTTTCTCAATGCCTTTAAATATCAGAAATAACTATTCAGATACTGTTAAAGCCGCTTATTCAGAAGCAATTGCAGCAGAGGCTAACTTTCGGTCGGTTTATCGAAAGCAGTCATTTGAAGCAAAAGCTAATTATGAATCGCTTATTGTCAGTAAAAAATATTATGAGCAATGGCAAAAACTGACAAAAGGCAGATTAGATAGCAGCGAAAACTTATTAAATAAGCGCTGGGAAGCTGGTGACATTAATACTTCTGACTACTTACTTGCATTAAATCAACGTGCGGAAGGGCTTCATGCAGGAATACGTTTGGAAAATCAATTCAAGCTTGCAGAAATATCCTTCATTTTAAGTATGGGTCAGTTATCCAAATTTGAGATTTGAGCGCTTTGTTTTTTCAGTAGCGAAAAACGAAATCTTAAATTTATTAAAAATATAGGTTACAAAAATGAATACAGTAATTAGTAAAAAATTTTTAGCCGTAGTAATTAGCTGCCTGTTAGTTGGGTTTACTACAAATCATGATGCTTTTGCACAGTCGTCAGATGGAACTGGTTCTGTCACAAACGTTTCGAAACAAGAAGAAAAAGAACATCAAGATGAGCATGAACACGAAAAGGGACATGAAGAAGATAAAGGTGACCATGACGAGCACGGCCATGAAGGTGGTAATAAAGAGGGAGAAGAAGGACATGAAGAAGGTATCACTATTGATCCAAAGAAGATGTCGCTTGCTAACATTAAAGTGGAAAGTGTTAAGCCTGAATATCAATTTAGCACCGTATATGCACCAGGCGAAATAAAAGCTAATGGCTATAAAAGTTATGTGGTATCGCCACGTACAGAGTCAGTCATTATTAGTCGCCATGCAGCGCTTGGAGAGCATGTAGAAATAGGTCAGAAGTTAGTTACATTATTTAGTGAAGCAATGGCACAAGCACAGGCTGACTATTTAATCGCTTCAACCGAATGGCAACGTGTGAAAAAGCTGGGTAACAAGACGGTGAGTGAAAGTAGATTATTACAAGCAGAGACTACATACAATGCGAGTTACGGGAAGCTTATTGCTTTAGGGTTAACTGAAAAAGCAATAGATGGCATTTCTAACAAAGACATAAAAGCGTTTGGGCAATATACATTAATTGCTCAGCGTGAAGGGGTTGTACTTCAAGACGATTTTATCCAAGGGCAACGTGTTGATGCTGGTGATTCAGTAATGTTGTTAGCAGATGAAAAACAACTATGGGTTGAAGCAAAAGTTTCTCCAAATAAAAAGCTGAATTTATCAATTGATTCTCCTGCGGTACTTAAATTAGAAGGCCAGAGTTACAATGCCAAAGTTATCCAAGAAGCCCATACAATTGACCCTATTACTCGTACTCGAATTATTAGGTTAGGAGTAGATAATTCGGATGATAATCTTCATTCAGGCATGTTTGTAAAAGTTTACTTTCAGTTTGCCACAAAGCAGAAAGTGATGGCTGTGCCAGAAGAAGCATTGATCCGCAGCGCAGATGGTGATTGGACAGTATTTGTCGAAGACCACCCTGGAGAATTTAAAGCTGTAGAAATAGAACTAGGCCGAGCCTTAGGTGGTTTTAGAGAAATCATTGGCCTTGATAGTGGAACGCGAATTGTAACTAAAGGCGCATTTTTTGTTGCGTCTGAAATCGCTAAAGGCGGATTTGATCCGCACAACCACTAGGGAGCAAGACTATGTTTAATAAAATAATAGATTGGTCTGTTAATAATAGACTCCTGATTTTGATTGCGCTGTTTGCCACTATGGTTGGTGCAGTTATGGTGATCCCAAAATTAAATTTGGATGCCTTTCCTGATGTTACTAATGTTCAAGTTGCTGTAAATACTGAAGCGCCAGGACTGGCTGCTGAAGAAGTTGAACAACTCATTACGTACCCCATTGAAGCGGTAATGTATGCCCTACCTGATGTAGAACAAGTGCGCTCAATTTCTAAAACAGGCTTGTCTGGCGTTACGGTTGTTTTCAAAGAAGGCACCGACATTTACTTTGCAAGACAACTCGTATTTGAGCGTCTTCAAGCCGCAAAAGAACTGATACCAGAAGGTGTTGGGACACCCGAAATGGGACCAAACACCTCTGGGCTAGGCCAAGTATTTCAGTATCTTCTTATTTCAGATAAAGGTGCAGGTTATGATGCTATGGCACTCAGGAGTCTCAATGATTGGGTAGTAAAATTACTCGTTATGCCTGTCGATGGAGTCACTGATGTATTATCTTTTGGTGGTAATGTTAGGCAATACCAAGTCAATGTCGATCCATCTAAGCTCTTAGCATATGAACTAACGCAAGAAGACGTTGTTGGTGCCCTAGATAACAACAATGCGAATGTTGGCGGATGGTACATGAACCGTGGGCAAGAGCAGCTTGTGATTAGAGGCACAGGCTGGTTTGAGAGTGGTGAGGCTGGCATCAGTAATATCAAACAAGTTCCCGTTAAAACAGTAGATGGTACGGTTGTTACGGTTTCAGATATTGCTAAAGTTGAAATGGGCAGTGAAATTCGTCAAGGTGCTGTCACCATGACGCGCAAAACCGAAGACGGTAAAGTCGAAAATTTAGGCGAAGTTGTCTCTGGCATTGTCTTAAAACGCATGGGTTCAAATACTAAAGCCACCATTGATGGTATCAATGCAAGAATTCCATTAATTAATCAAGCATTGCCAAAAGGTGTTCGCTTTGAGCCTTTTTATGATCAGGCTGATTTGATTGAAAAAGCGGTAAATACAGTGGTTGATGCACTATTACTAGCATTTATTTTCATCTGTATTGTATTAGCACTATTTTTAATGAATTTACGTGCAACCTTCTTGGTATTAATATCTATTCCAATTTCAATTGGTATCGCGTTAATGATCATGGCTTGGTGGGGCATTTCTGCAAACCTTATGTCACTGGGTGGCATAGCGGTCGCTATTGGTATGCTTGTAGATGGCTCAGTGGTTATGGTTGAAAATATGTTTAAACATTTAAATAGACCTGACGCGACACATTCGAAATCGGTAAAGGAACGTGTTCCAACTTCTGACGCAGATCCGCACGATGTAGAACACGATGAGCACGGCATTAAATTACGTCTGCAAAATGCAGGTAAAGAAGTGGCTCGTCCCGTCTTTTTTGCTGCCTCGATTATTTTAGTCGTATTTGCGCCATTGTTCAGCTTTGAAGGGGTTGAAGCAAAGTTATTCCAACCTATGGCAATAAGCATCATCTTAGCCGTTGTATCTGCGATTGTGGTTGCGTTGTTTATCGTACCTGCACTGGCAACTTATTTATTTAAGTCAGGTGTAAAAGAGAGGGAAAGCTTTGTTCTTAGGCCATTAGACAAACTCTACAGAAAAGGGCTTACATTCGCACTAAAACGCACCAAGTTAGTCATTTCAGCCGCACTTATATTAGTTTTCTCTGCCTTTGCATTAGTTCCATTAATTGGTACTGAATTTGTACCTGAGTTAGAAGAAGGGACGATAAACTTAAGAGCAACGCTGGCACCTTCTTCCAGTTTAGATACCGCGCTCACTGTGGCACCAATTCTAGAAGAAAAACTAATGGCTTTTCCTGAAGTAACCTATGCATTAAGCCGAATTGGTCGAGCCGAAATAGGTGGAGATCCAGAGCCTGTGAATAACATAGAAATTTACATAGGGTTGAAGCCTGTTTCTGAGTGGACCAGTGCATCTAATCGATATGAACTTCAAGGGAAAATGGAGAGATCTTTAGAGGAGTTTCCTGGCTTACTACTAAACTTTTCTCAACCTATTGCGACTCGTGTTGATGAGTTACTATCTGGCGTAAAAGCTCAGTTGGCGATAAAGTTATTTGGCCCTGAGTTAGACGTTTTAGCAGCTAAAGGACAAGAGATCGAAGCGGCTATAAAGAGTGTTGATGGTGCAAGAGATGTTGCTCTTGAGCAAATTGCAGGTGAAGCGCAACTTGTCGTAAAACCTAATAGGCAAGAGCTATCGCGCTTTGGACTTTCAGTTGTTGATATAATGGAAGTTGTGCGAGATGGTATTGGAGGGGTTGAAGCTGGACAAATCATCAAAGGCAATGAACGTTATGATATTTACGTGCGTATTGAAGAAGAGTACCGACAAAATAAGGAAGCTATTTCAGATATTCGAATTCAGTCACCAACAGGCGCCTGGGTACGCTTAGGTGATGTTGCAACTGTTTCATTTGAATCAGGTCCTCCTCAAGTAAGGCGCGATGATGTTCAAAGGCGTGTCGTTATTCAAGCAAACGTTCAGAATAGAGATATGGGTAGTGTAGTAGCCGACATCAGAAAAGTTATTGCTGAGAAAGTTGACCTACCTTCAGGTTACTCGGTAGCAATAGGTGGCCAATTCGAAAGCCAGCAGCGTGCTCAAAGCAGACTAGCTATCGTTGTACCTCTATCTTTAGCGCTAATTGCATTGTTACTTTACTTTGCTTTTGGCTCTGTTGGTCAAGCTATGCTGATATTGGTCAACGTGCCGCTTGCTGTAATTGGCGGAGTTTTCTCCTTATATTTATCTGGACAATACTTGTCTGTACCAAGCTCCGTTGGCTTTATTACCTTATTTGGTGTAGCGGTATTGAATGGGGTCGTTATGGTAGAAAGTATCAACCAACGTATTAAAGACGGTCTAGAAGCATCTAAAGCCGTTTTTGAAGGCGCTACTTCAAGATTAAGACCTGTACTTATGACTGCTATAACATCAGCTTTAGGTTTGATACCGATGTTAATGTCTAATGGTGTTGGTGCAGAAATACAGCGCCCATTAGCGAGTGTTATTGTTGGCGGCTTGGTAACTGCAACACTGTTAACATTATTTGTTTTACCTGTTTTATATCGCTGGTTTTCAGAGAAAAAAATAAAAGAGCTATCCAGATAAAATTACTGTGAACTCTAACCCCACGCTAAAGTCACGTTTAGCGTGGGGTTATTGAGTAGATGAACGAAAAGAAAGATTAGATTTAACAATAAACTAATAGTCATGACTGCTTTGTCGGAATATTTGTCGTTAAACAGGCCAAAGCTAACTTCCGCTTTCGTATCTTTGCAGTCTTAATCTCTATGTGTCTCAAGGTCGGATTATGGCACAGACTGTGTGAAAACTCTGATCACCTTTTGGTCTAAGTATGTTCTGCTTATGATCTATTAATCTATACATTTAGTTCACTTAATATACTGATATTTATATAATTAGACTATTGATTCAGTT
>NZ_JAKGAW010000082.1:0-9388 GCF_021532475.1 Pseudoalteromonas sp. APAL1
CTTCGTAAGGTAAATAAAACGGTTTTCTAAACAAAGTATGCGGAGTTTTCACGAGGACGGTATGGCGATTAAAATAAAAATAATCACGATGTAATAACACGGTTCGATGCTTAGCAATAAAATACCCTAAAATAAACATAGGGACATAAATGAGAGTGAAAATCCATGTTTTATGTAAACCTTCAAATAATATAACTACTAATTGAAAAAGTAATGTTACAACTGATAGAAAAAGTAACATAAACCCTATATTAGCAATTAAATTAGTCCAGCCACCGAGCCAAGCTACTGATAACTGCTTACCATCGCTCTCTACCCAATGCCCCTCAAGTGTTGAGCCACGATTAGGGGATTCAAGCTCTGCTGCATATTTATCAGTAAAACGCTTACTTTTAAAGGTACGAGTTTTAAAGCTGCAGCCATTGAGTGCTTCTGCTTTTTTTAATCGCGTTTCATAACTGTCTTTATGTAAATAGTCTCTTGGTAGTTGTTCGTTATAGGTTTGACTATTCTTACGGTACCTACAACTATTTTCGGCTCTCCTTCTATTTTCTGCAGCTTTTTCAGGGTTATCTCTTCTAAATTCTTCTAATAGCACCTCAGCTTCTTCATCTAAGGCGAGCTGTTTAACGGCTTTATCTTTTGCTCTTGTTGGGTCTCTGCCAGGGTTCTCAGCGCACCACTGGTTAATTGCATTAATACGATTTTCTCTTTTAATCTTTTCTCTTTCTTCATGAGTTAAACCGTCGTTTTGTTCAGCAATATAGCGCTTAAGCTCCTCATCACTAATAAGGTTATCTATTAAATCATCCAGTTTGTTTGATTTTATTGAGCCTTTATCATCACTACTCATTGTCATTGCTATCTACATTCCTTGTTTTTAACCATTCCACTTTAAATATCTCAGACCCTAAACACCCACTGCTACTTGTCTTAATAAGGTTTTTGTTAATCGCTTCCAATAAGGCGTTGTATCAGGCTGATTTAAGCTTTCGTCGATTGGCCATTTTTCCCATGGTTTGGTGATTTCTTCGTTTGCCCAGCGTTTAGGGTTGGTTATTGCACCATCAAAGTTAAAGCGATAAATATCGTTATCAAGCTTTTCTTCTATCTGCTGCATCTGTTTGTAACTCATTAAACGCCAATACTTTTCTGGGCGGTTATTCTGTTGATCAAAATCGCGTGTTAGTGGGTCTAAATGACGAAACGGCTCTATTTCGGGTGAGTCCACTAATGGTTTGCTTAAATCCATAAAACGCACCACGCGCTCCCATGTATAGCGACAGTAGTTTGGGTTTTGTGGGTTGTCTTTAACGCGAATTTCACTGAATGCACCTGCGTGGTTTTGATAATCTTTATGAGCCACATACATCGCATGAGTCACACCATGTCCTTGTGAATGGTTGGCTTTAGCGTAAAACGCTTCTATCTCTGAAAACCGAAATGTCGCATGACCATGCTCATTCTTTTGCGCATTATCAACCGACCAGGTAAAACTCACCGTTTGATTTAAGCGATCAAAATACACCTCACGCCGAGGTAAAATGTAACGTGCTAATATGGGGCTGAAATTTAAAAAGAACAGATTCCAGCAAATTACAAATACGATAAACCAAACAGGTAATGGTTCTGGTGAAGGCGTGAATTGAGTGTAAAGACATATTAAAATAATGCAAACCGCCGCAAAACTACCTGTTGCCCCCAATAAAATTGGCCCTAAAGTTAATGCAAGCATCGCATCATTCCCCTTTTGAAAGCCTAAATAACGCGCTTGATTATCTAAGCTTTTTGGAGATACCTCTTTATTATCTTCTTTCTCTAAGAATGTTCGCACAAACATTAAACCTTTAAGTGAACTATATTCAAACTTCTTGGGGGCGATATACTGTTTAAAGTTCTGTGACGCTTCGATTGTTCTTGCATTCATTTTTGCGAATCTATACGAAATAGACATTGATATCCTTATCTTTCAATGTTGCCCTAACAGTCAGTTTTTACAAATCAATCATTAAAAATGAGGTGAATTTTTGCCAAGCTGTTTTGCCAAACTTAATCTCACTTTCTGGTTTTATATTTTCTGCGTATTTCCAAGGAAACTTAAAGATTTCAGGTGGGTTGAGCTTTTTGATTGGTTTACCCATCAGTAAATTATCTAGTTGCTCCTCATTATCAAACTCTTTACTTAACTTCAGGGCTTCTTTGTTCATTTGTTTAGCGAACTTGCGCTCAACACGGTACCAAAAATATTTTGGACGACAATTCGCTTTATCAAACTCTGCGGTTGTTTTATCAAACTCTCGATAATATTCAAATTGTGGGATATCAGCCAAAGGTTTTGTGGTATCCATGAAATTTTCAATCAGTTCCAACTCACAAAACACATCATAAATATAAGTTGGGCCTGTATAATCAAATAGTTCATCTTTTTTATAATGCAGTAGTGTAAAGCCTCTAAATGGGAAGCCACTATTAGGGTTATGCACGACACGATAGTGTGCATTAAATTCATCATATTTTAAGCCAATTAACTCTTTACCATCTGAGCTAGGAACCTCAATATTACCACTTGATCGATTAAAAAATGTTTGTAATTTTAATTTTTTAAATAATCGACTTTTTCTTAAAAAAATACTAACTAACTTTGAAATTAGCCAAACTAAGAAACAAATTATTATGAGATCAAAACTAAGCTTCTCATTTCCAAGTAACCATGCTAACAGTGGCATACTGATTAATAAAAAGATTACAGATAAATGTATATATATCCAAGCTACAATTAAAGAGGTTTTCCAGTTAGTTGGTGTTCCACCAATACCTAGTTTTAGGTGTGTATTGTCTTTTGCAATAGTATTATAAGCTCTAATTGACTCCCCATTTCTATTAAGCCGGTCACTCTCCAATTGAAAGTCACTCCAAGCATTCATAACGCATTGTTCTTTTGGAAAAATAGGCATCTTGCTTTGTTCTTTACAAAAGTAAGATTCTCTTTCATTTGTTAAACTTTCAGATTCTATCGATTTTCTTTTAAGACCTTTATAACAACCCTCTAGATAATCTTTATACATATTCAACTTTCTTAACCAGCCTAGTCGTTTTTACAAATCAATCATTAAAAATGAGGTGAATTTTTGCCACGCTGTTTTGCCAAACTTAATCTCACTTTCTGGTTTTATATTTTCTGCGTATTTCCAAGGAAACTTAAAGATTTCAAGTGGATTGAGCTTTTTGATTGGTTTACCCATTAGTAAATTATCTAGTTGCTCATCATCATTAAATTTTTTTAAAAGTTCATCATCTGCTTGGGTCATTTGCTTTAAAAATGATTTATCAACCCGATACCAAAAATATTTTGGACGACCATTCGCTTTATCAAACTCTGCGGTTGTTTTATCAAACTCTCGATAATATTCAAATTGTGGGATATCAGCTAATGGCTGAGTAACATCCATAAAATTTTGCAATAGCTCCCAATGTAAAAATGCAGAGCTAATTAAATTAGCACCTGTCCAAGCATAAAAAACGTCTTTTTTGAAATGTAATAGTGTAAATCCCCTATATGGAAAGCCGCTTTGAGGGTTGTTTTGGACTTTATAGTGAGCGTTAAACTCTTCAAAAGGAAATTTCAAAGAATGGCTTCCGCTATTATTATCCATCCAAACGAGACCTTTCGTACGCTCAAAGTTAACTCTTGAAGCTTTGACCTTTTTCCTAATTAACTTCCATATCGTTAAATTAAAAAATTTAGAGAATGCCCACATTAAAAATATATAGCAAAGTGCAAGAGTGCCTTGTTTTTCATTACCTAAGAGATATAAAAATACTGGAATAAAAAAAAGACATAAGATAATAGTTAAGTGAATACAAACCCAAATCAGTAATAATATATCAGACACTTTCCTACCAATTGTTGATAGGCTTAGAATGTTTGGCGTGCAACCAAGGACATTTCTATAGTGCTCTGCTTTACCAGATAAATTGTACTTAAACGCAGCGCTTTGATAACTATCATAACAATGCCCAAATACATTATCCCTGGGAAATAGCGCCTGTTTACTTTGGAAGCGGCAATACATTGATTCACGTTCATCTGTTGCGATTTCATTTCTAAATTTTGCAGCTTGTTTTCCGCGATAAGCGGTTTCTGCGTATTGCTCAAGCATATTCAACTTCCTTATTACCGAACTGTATTACTAACTATTTATTTACAGTTCGGTGCCACTCCTTTGCGTAAATACAAACCAAACTAGCTTCACTACCACACGGCTTCTCTATTTACTTGGCAATCGACTGGATCTAAATAGGGTTTTAGCTCCTCAGGGAATCCGTGTTTTTCTGTTATGTCTTTATCAATTTTGAAGTAATGCTCTATCGATTGATATAAGTGAGTACCAAGTGGGATGGATGTATCCATAAAGGTCATGGCTGTGGCATATGCCAGTGAATCCCATTCACGATTTGAACCACCAACGTAAAATGTTGGCTTAGTGAAGCGATAATGTTTAGGGTATTTTAACGGCACCATGAGAGATACAAATACACGTGAGCCACCGCGGGCTGAACCGACATTACGCTGATTTGCGCCATAGCAAACAATGTCTTCGTAAGGTAAATAAAATGGTTTTCTAAACAAGGTATGTGGAGTTTTTACAAGGCCGGTATGGCGATTAAAGTAAAAATTATCTCGATGCGCTAATATAGCACGGTGTTTTAAAGTGAAATAACCCAAACCAAAGAGCGTCACATAGATTGAGGCCATTATCCAGAAGTATTCAAACCCATTCGCAATTAACGCATATACATGAAATAAGAAAACCATAAAAGCGAGTGTTTCAAAGAAAAAGCCAAGTGCTGTAAATAAGTTAGACCAGCCTCCAAACCATGAAATAGCCAACTGCTTACCATCATTCTCTACCCAATGTCCCTCAAGTGTTGAGCCACGATTAGGGGATTCAAGCTCTGCTGCATATTGATCAGTAAAACGCTTACTTTTAAAGGTACGAGTTTTAAAGCTGCAGCCATTGAGTGCTTCTGCTTTTTTTAATCGTGTTTCATAACTGTCTTGATGTAAATAGTCTCTTGGTAGTTGCTCTGTATAGGTTTGTCTATCATCAAAATATTTACTACTGTTCTCGGCTCTCCTTCTACTTTCTGCTGCTTTTTCAGGATTATCTCTTCTAAATTCTTCTAATCGCACTACATCTTCTTCATCTAAGGCGAGCTGTTTAATGGTTTTATCTTTTGCTCTTGTTGGGTCTCTGCCAGGGTTTTCGGCGCACCACTGGTTAATTGCATTAATACGATTTTCTCTTTTAATTTTTTCTCGTTCTTCATGAGTTAAACCATCGTTTTGTTCAGCAATATAGCGTTTAAGCTCCTCATCACTAATAAGGTTATCAATTAAATCATCCAGATTGCTTGATTTTACTGAGCTTTTATCATTACTACTCATAGTCATTGCTATCTACATTCCTTGTTTATAACCATTCCATTTTAAATATCTCAGACCCTAAACACCCACTGCTATTTGCCTTAATTGGGTTTTTGTTAATCGCTTCCAATAAGGCGTTGTATCAGGTTGATTTAAGCTTTCGTCAATTGGCCATTTTTCCCATGGTTTGGTGATTTCTTCGTTTGCCCAGCGTTTAGGGTTGGTTATTGCACCATCAAAGTTAAAGCGATAAATATCGTTATCAAGCTTTCCTTCTATCTGCTGCATCTGTTTGTAACTCATTAAACGCCAATACTTTTCTGGGCGGTTATTCTGTTTATCAAAATCGCGTGTTACTGGGTCTAAATTACGAAACGGCTCAATTTCGGGTGAGTCCACTAATGGTTTGCTTAAATCCATAAAACGCACCACGCGCTCCCATGTGTAACGACAGTAGTTTGGATTTTGTGGGTTGTCTTTAACGCGAATTTCACTAAACGCACCTGCATGGTTGCTGTAATCTTTATGAGCCACATACATCGCATGAGTCACGCCATGTCCTTGTGAATGATTGGCTTTAGCGTAAAACGCTTCTATCTCTGAAAACGGAAAGGTCGCATGACCGTGCTCATTCTTTTGCGCATTATCAACCGACCAAGTAAAACTCACCGTTTGATTTATACGGTCAAAATACACCTCACGCCGAGGTAAAATGTAACGCGCTAAAATAGGCCCAAAGTTGAGGAAGAAAAGGTTAAATCCTAAGGAGAGGCATACAAAGAACAATGGAGAAGCAGC
Source organism: Pseudoalteromonas sp. APAL1 (assembly GCF_021532475.1). Taxonomy (NCBI): domain Bacteria; kingdom Pseudomonadati; phylum Pseudomonadota; class Gammaproteobacteria; order Alteromonadales; family Pseudoalteromonadaceae; genus Pseudoalteromonas; species Pseudoalteromonas sp. APAL1. Next base: position 6,227 of record NZ_JAKGAW010000082.1, read on the forward strand.
ATTATTTGGATAGTAAATTGACTCATAGATCCACACCATTAAAGCTATAATAGAAATAAACGTTAGCACTGCCCCCAATAATATCGGCCCTAAAGTTAACGCAAGCATCGCATCATTTGCTTTTTGGAAACCTAAATAACGCCCTTCGTTATCAATACTATTTAAATCTTTAAGCCTTCTTTCTTCATCCTTTAAGACTAAAATTTTTACTATTTGAAAACCCATTAAATCAGTGAATTTATTAAACCTCTTCTTCGAAAAATAATTTTTAAAATTCTGTGAATTTTCCATCGCTCTTGCGTTTAGCTTTGCAAATTTATATGAAATAGACATTGATATCCTTATCTTTCAATGTTGCCCTAACAGTCAGTTTTTACAAATCAATCATTAAAAATGAGGTGAATTTTTGCCACGCTGTTTTGCCAAATTTAATCTCACTTTCAGGTTTTATATTTTCTGCGTATTTCCAAGGAAACATAAAGATTTCAGGTGGATTGAGCTTCTTGATTGGTTTACCCATCAATAAATTATCTAGTTGCTCATCATCATTAAACTCTTTTAATTGCTCGTTTTTTGCTTGGCTCATCTTTTTTAAAAAAGATTTATCAACACGATACCAAAAATATTTTGGACGACCGTTCGCTTTATCAAACTCTGCGGTTGTTTTATCAAACTCTCGATAATATTCAAATTGTGGGATATCAGCTAATGGCTGAGTAACATCCATAAAATTTTGCAATAGCTCCCAGTGCAAAAAAGCGCAGGCTATTTGGTTACTATAAGTCTGTTCATAACGAATGTTTTTCTTATAATGCAGTAATGTAAAGCCTCTATTAGCAAAACCACTTTTAGGATTATGGGCTACCTTATAGTGAGCATTGAACTCTTCAAAAGGGAGTGCATCAAAGTTTTTTGCATTCTTAGTAGGTACTTCAACCATACCCGTTTTACGGTTAAAAATTGTGGCTAGATTAAATTTGAAACGAAAAAAAGGCCAAATTAGCAAGCTAATTAATTTAGATCCCACCCAGCAACTTAAAAGAATGATAAAAAAATCAAATGCAAGTTCATATGCCCCTAAAGCAAGGGAAAATAAGGGTAGAATAAACATAAAAAAAACAAAGAATAAATGTAGCATCGCCCAAGTAAAGTTAATCAAACCAATAATATTTGTAGCATTTGCAATTAAGGCCAACGTCAACTTATTTTTTCCTTTAGTTAAAATTGAGCGTTCATAGTCTGTTTGACCATTAATATTCCCTTTATAATAACTCTTCTGACTGCTATCAAAGCAATATCCAAATAAGTTTTCCCTAGGGTAAATAGCTTGCTCGCTTTGATAACGGCAATACATTGAATCACGTTCACCTGTTGCGATTCCATTTCTAAATTTTGCAGCTTGTTTACCGCGATAAGCGGTTTCTGCGTATTGCTCAAGCATATTCAACTTCCTTATTACCGAACTGTATTACTAACTATTTATTTACAGTTCGGTGCCACTCCTTTGCGTAAATACAAACCAAACTAGCTTCACTACCACACGGCTTCTCTATTTACTTGGCAATCGACTGGATCTAAATAAGGTTTTAGCTCCTCAGGGAATCCGTGTTTTTCGGTTATATCTTTATCAATTTTGAAGTAATGCTCTATCGATTGATATAAGTGAGTACCAAGCGGGATGGATGTATCCATAAAAGTCATGGCTGTGGCGTATGCCAGTGAATCCCACTGACGGTTAAAACCACCAACGTAAAATGTTGGCTTAGTGAAGCGGTAATGTTTAGGGTATTTTAACGGCACCATGAGTGACACAAATACACGAGAACCACCACGGGCTGAGCCGACATTACGCTGATTTGCGCCATAGCAAACAATGTCTTCGTAAGGTAAATAAAACGGTTTTCTAAATAAAGTATGCGGTGTTTTTACAAGGCCGGTATGGCGATTAAAGTAAAACTTATCTCGGTGCGCTAATATAGCGCGGTGTTTTAAAATGAATAAACCCAAACTAAAGAACGTCACATAGATTGAGGCCATCACCCAGAAATACTCAAACCCATTCGCAATTAACGCTATGATATGAAAAAAGAGAACGATTAAAGCAAGACTCGTACAACTGAAACCAAGAATAGTAAATAAGTTAGACCACCCTCCAAACCATGAAATAGCCAACTGCTTACCATCATTGCGAACCCAATGCCCCTCAAGTGTTGAGCCACAATTAGGAGATTCAAGCTCTGCTGCATATTGATCAGTAAAACGCTTACTTTTAAAGGTACGCGTTTTAAAGCTGCAGCCATTGAGTACTTCTGCTTTTTTTAATCGCGTTTCATAACTGTCTTTATGTAAATAGTCTTTTGGCAGTTGCTCATTATAGGTTTGTCTATCATCAAAGTATTTGATTTCATTTTTAGTTCGCTTTCTTATTTCAGCCACTATCTCTGGGTTGTTTTTTCTAAACTCTTCTCTTCGAACCACCGCCTCTTCATCTAAGGCGAGCTGTTTAATGGTTTTATCTTTTGCTCTTGTTGGATCTCTGCCAGGGTTTTCAGCGCACCACTGGTTAATTGCGTTAATGCGGTTTTCTCTTTTTATTTTTTCTCGTTCTTCACGAGTTAAACCGTCGTTTTGTTCAGCAATATAGCGCTCAAGATCCTCATCACTAATAAGATTATCAATTAAGTCATCCAGCTTACTTGATTTTACAGAGCCTTTATCATCGCTACTCATTGTTACTCCTTTATTTGCTGCACTTCTTATGTGTTTTTTACAACTCAACTTATTAAAGCTTAGATTTATAATTTAGCTTTTATAAATGAATAATGGCTTTGCTAGTTTCTTTGCCAATACGGTGGCTGAACTTACGATCATCACCCCAAGAGAAGAACCCTGGCTTTTCACCTACTTTGTAATATTCGATTGGTAAGCCATAAATACTATTAAAGCCCTGAATAGTAGATTGTCCTCTGCCATCAGGATAAACAGTGGCTTCTAATTTAAGCTCTATTTGGTCCCCTTGTTGCAAACCGTATTCAGTCAAAAATGCCTTGTAATATATTTCTGCTTGCCAGCCAGTACGAGCAGGTTGAAGCATCCATAACGCATTAGTTAATATGGGGGAATCAAGGGGAATTTGCGCAAACTTTTGATGCTTTCTGAATC
>NZ_JAKGAW010000083.1:0-9161 GCF_021532475.1 Pseudoalteromonas sp. APAL1
AGTTTCGCTCGCGCGGAGAAAATTGCGATACTGAGAAAAAATCGATCGCAACCATCTTAAATGGTTTCAAACTAAGAACATACCCAAGACAATTTATTAAAAATTAGTTTTCACACAGTCTGTGCCATGAACGGACCTTGATGAATAGTATTGGATAATATTCCATTATCAAAGTGTCCTGTTTGATTACAGCAGATAATTACTGATATTAGAAATATAGGCGGACATCTCTAGATGTCACTATTATGCAAAAATGGATAGATAAATCACTTAACCATAAAATTCACGATACCAGTCAACAAAGTTATTAACGCCCTGTTCAACACTCATTTTAGGCTTATAGCCAGTAACATTAAATAAGTCATCAATATCTGCAAAGGTTTGGTAAACATCGCCCGCTTGCATCGGCATAAAATTTTTCTTGGCTTTAATTCCTAACGCGCTTTCAAGTGACTGAACAAAATCGAGATCATCTTTAAATAAAAAAGCTTCTATTTCTTTATCGACAAAGGGAGATTTACGACTATTAATTAAATCTACTTTCGCTGGAACGATATCGTAGATAACCACCTTATTATGCTGAGCAAGTAAAATGGCATTAGACAAACCAACAAAACCTGCTCCTACTACAGCTATTTTCATTAATACGCTTCTCTAGGAACACTAAAACGCTTAATAACTTTTGGCGCTTGGCAGTTTTCTGCCATTTGCTTAGCACTTAATAATAACCAGTGCTGCCTGTGAGCGTAGCCCATATCTTGCCCGTTAGACACATCGAAACACGTTAAGTTGGCATCATCTGGCACTAAAATAAATCGACCCGCCTTCTCGCCCATCCATAGCCATGCGTTACGCTCTTCTTCTTCATCCGTTGCTAGGTAACTAAAATGCGTTATTGGTAATTGTGAAAACAATAAAAATTGCTCTTTAAATTTCACTAACCCAAGTTCACCGCGCTCACCATGCTGACCTAAGGTGTTTTCCACTTCTTCAATAACATGTTTGGGTGTGCGCAGGGGCTCGGCTAGCCAATATCCTAAGGTACTCACTATTAACCAAGAAGCGACAATTACCATTCCTAAATTAAAAAAGGCGTTTTTCGACCGTAATCGCCATAAACTAACTAACCATATCGCTGCTAAAATAAACGCTAAACCTGCCGCCCACGGGATCATTTCAGGGTATGCGGTTAATGGTTTCACTAATTTTTTATGACCCGTTAATAAACCAATGCAAGCGACAACAAGCACAATAGCAATTAACCATAAAATGCTTTTGCTGATGCGGTTAAACCATAACGGTAGTTTAACTTCATGGTAAGCAATGGTGGTAAACAGCGACAACATCGGCAATGCAGGTAACACATAAACCCCGCGCTTGCCCGGACTAATACTGAAAAAACACACCACAAGCACAACCCAAGCAAACAATATCATCAATACTGGATCTGTTTTTAATTTGTGATAAACATGCTTTAGCGAGCTCAACAATAAAATTGGTAATGGAAACCACATCACGGGAATTACACTAACAATAAAATAATACCAAGGCTCAAGGTGATGCCAGGCATTGGCGTACCGTTCGCCCGTTTGCTTGAACAGAATATTGTTTTTGTACTGAATTAATTCAGGGGTCGCTTGCTCTGCCACCGTAATCATCATCGGTACAAACCAAGCCGCCAACACCAAGAAAAAGGGCACAAAACCTAACCAACAAGCGAAGGTGAGCCTGCCTTTAAAATAGTCTTTATTCGCCAAGCGATAAGCAATGATGGGAATAAACATGAGTACAGGTAAAAAACCTACCCCTTTAGTAATAATGCCGAGCGCCATAAATGCCCACGAAATAAAATACCAGCGCCAATTGGGCCCTAAAATGAAATGACGGATAAAGCCATAACAACCAATCGTTATCCAACACATCACCATCGCATCAATTTGGGCAGCTTTAGCTTGGATCAAAAATTGTGGTGTAATTAATAAAAGTAAAGCGGCATTGCGACCCACGCGAACACTATGGAGTTTTGCCCCAAGATCATACACCAAAAATAAAGTGATCAAGCCACAGATGGCGTTTGGCAGTAAAAATGCCAGTTTTAGGTTGCCAATAAGTGAATAAAAAAGAGCGATTGACCACATAAAAACTGGTGGTTTATCAGGATAAAATTCACCGCCACGCATTGGAAATAGCCAATTGCCAGTGGCAACCATTTCTCTGGCTACTTCAACAAATCGAGGTTCATCAGCAGGCCACGGTGAACGAATACCAATACCTAATAAAATAATAACAGCGGCAAAGGCCAGTAAGATTTTTAAGACGGCGTAATAATCATCTTGTTCGAAGGTTTTTATTATATTTTTCATAACCTAACTTCTTTATAGTTCTTGTACTTTACGACGAAATTGACTGCGATAAAGCAGTGAGCCAATTACCGATGAAACAATAAACAGCGCAATACTGATGAGTATTTTTTCGTGCTCTGATAAACCAATTCCAGCGCCAGCGTAGGCAAAAATTAAGGTTTGTGGAATGTAGCCAATAAAGCTACCAAGAAAAAACCCCTGAGCCGGTACTGTAGTTGCTCCAGCTGCGACATTAGTAAACAAGTTACTGCCGATAGGTAACAACCGAATCATCAATACCTTTAAGGTGGTATTGTCTTTAACCAAGCGTTCAAATTTCATTAAACTTTTATTAAATTTGCGTTGCAAGCTTGAGCGAAACAACCATTTGGCGGCGTAAAATGACAAAATACAACCGAGCTCTGTTGCTACTAACGCTAAAAGTGCCCCTTCAACAGCCCCAAAAGCAAAACCAAACGCAAACGCTAACAATTGGCGTGGCGCACCAAGAGCGGCATAGGCAGCCCCCATCGCCATCAATACAACAACGGCTTGTTTGCCTTGTTCTTTAACAAACTTAGCGACCCAGTTACTGTCAGCGATATGTTCAAAAAAACCTTGTTGAACTGCAAACGCTATCGCAATAAATAACGACAAACTAACAATAAATTTAGCGAGCCTGTTAATCGTCACTAGTGTTACTCGTTTGAATTTCATTAACCATTGGCACTTTGCCACGACGAATAAGCCACATCATGCCTAATACATCAACAATACCGACCCAAGCTCGATTCCAAGCCGTGTATTTTGATAGACCATGTTCACGATCGCGGTGGTTCACTTCTTGCACTTGCACTTCGCCTCCCATACGTTTGACCAAAGCAGGAATATAACGGTGCATATGGTTAAAGTGTGGTAGCCTTAGGTATGTGGCTGTGGGCACTACTTTCAAACCACAGCCGGTATCTGGCACACCATCATGTAAAATAGCATCGCGGAATTTATTAGCAAAACGCGACTGAAAACGTTTCCAAGGCGTGTCTTTTCGGTTTTTACGGTAGCCAATTACGCAAAAATTAGCGGCTTCTATTTGTTGAGCGCGCTCAACTAATTTAGGCAAATCAGCCGGATCGTTTTGTCCGTCGGCATCAAGGGTCGCCATCAAGGTGTATTTCGCCTGTAACACACCCGACACAATCGCTGTGCTTTGTCCGACACTGTAGGCATGTTTGATAGCTTTTACATCACAGCCTAATGTTCTTCCAGTTTCGAGGGCGGTTTCAAAGGTACTATCACTACAGCCATCATCGACAACGATAATCTCAAACGGGTATAAATCAGCAAGGCTGGTATGAATTTCTTCAATAAGATGGCCAATATTTTCGGCTTCGTCTTTGGCAGGAAGTACAACTGATAACATATATAAATCCCTGTTTTTTAGTTATTAGCGATAATAAATTTGCAAATTAATCACCGATAAGTCAAGCAATTAAAGAAACCTATCGGCTAAATAAAAAGTGTCTTAATAAAATATCAGGCAAACCTTAAGATTTACTTAAGAAAAACTGAAAAAATGATTTACAGCACTACACGCAATATTACTCTGAATATTAGGACTCTTTTCTCGGGTAGATTTCATCATACTTTAATGGCTACAAGTCCATTAGTTTTGTTGAGACATTTTTTTTTAACTGTAAAATATTAGAATATCCACGTTCACCAGCATATGTTCAATGTCCGTAACTCGCTCATAGCAGTCTGCCTGATGAAGTCTAAACTTATTCACTTAAACTGTGAGATCTGATATGAGCTAGTACAGCTGATATTGTACAGCTGATATGCTATTTACGACAAAGTCGCTCGGTAATTAGAGCGACATAATCCCTTGGTAATCACACTAGTACATCATCATGTTTTTAAATTAAAGCTGTTGTTTACTTAACAAACATCCAAATACCGGCAGCGATCATAAACAGGTTTTCTGTTAGGGAGATAAACCCTAGTGGTACGTTACTGTCACCGCCTACACACGCACATTTTAACTCTCGTTTATCTATATAGACTGCTTTTATCACTGAAACAGCACCAACCCCACCTATGAACAATGAAATAGGGGCAATAATATAGGCTGGTAATCCGGCTATCATTCCAATGCCAACAAATGCTTCTAAAAATGGGTAAACATAGGCGTACCTGACTACTTTCATAGCGACTAAGTCATAGGTTATAAATGAATTAGTAAAGCTAAATAAGTCTTGAAGCTTTTGTATTGCTAACACTGCCATTGTTAGGGCTACAAACAGTTCAGCGGTTTGCATTGATAATAAGCTATTATTCGCTGCAAAACTAAATGCCACACTAAGCAAAAAACTAACCGAAAAAATCGCAATCACGGGCGTGTAAGTTGTACCTTCTTGCCCAGCTTTTGGCTTATCAAAGTAATCGAGTAAGTCGTCATAGCCACCTATACGTTTATTATCAATAAATGTTTGAGGTGTAGTTTCTACACTGTGTTGTTTTTTAAATTCATCTGTTTGCTCTCGAGAAGTTAATAGCTGATCATCAACTGTATATCCCTCTCGCTCTAGTAGGTCTTTTGATTTTAAACCAAACGGACAAATATGCTCATCTGTGGCCATTCTAAAAAGTTGGGCTGATTTACTCATGTTTAGCTCCCTTTTATGTATTGGTATAAAATTTTACTTAGCATTAAAATCCGGTACGGTCCTAGATTGTGCTTGCTCCTGAGTTTCTGCTAGGCCATTTTTCTCTATATCCTTTAGTAACCACTGCATTTCTTTAATCTCACGACGCTGTGCCTCAATAATATTTGTTGCAAGCTCTTGGACTCGCTTATCTTTGATTTTTGCCCTTTCACTGGTGAGTATTGCAATTGAATGATGTGGGATCATCGCCGACATCCATGAGCTATCATCAACAGTCGCTTGTGATCGAACTAAAAATAAACTTCCCGCAAATACGGTAACACTAGCAATGAGTACTGTTATATTTTTCTTTTTATCTTTATACATATTGAGCATGAAAAGTAGCATTATCACTGCCATCATGGCTCCCATATAAAGCGCCATATAAGTGCGAGTTTCACTAAAAAAAACATGACTTAGCTGATAAGTATTCAAATACATCAGTACAAACATGACTAATGTTGATGTGGCTATCATTAAGAAAAACTTTAAATACTGCGACATTAGATGGCTCCTTTCTATCATTTACTTTGTATATCATTTATACCAATGGGTAATTCTTACAGGTTATTAGGCGTAAACCCACTATATATTTAATCATTGAATCAATGTTTAATATTACATCAAGAGTTGTGCCATAAGTGTTAAAACTGCTCAGCGTATTTGCTAATATGCTTATAAGTATTTTGCTGTAAATCGTGCGTAAGCATTTCAATATTATATTTATAAAAGCGATCGCCCATTTCCATACCTGGCGTACCAGCAGGCATAGCGGGAACAGAGAGCCCTATCGTCTTTTCAGGATGTTGTTCAGCTAAAAACTGTTTTATATGTTTGGCGGGAACATGACCTTCAAATACAAATCCATCGGCTGAAACGGCTGTATGGCATGACCGCATATTTGATTTTATTTGATACTGAGATTTAATCGTCCCCATGTCATTGACGTTAATTGCTTTTGTTTGAATATTGTTTTCGCTCAAATGAGCAATCCACTTATTACAACATCCACAATTTTTACTTTTATAAACGGTAAGCTCAATTTTAGGTTTTTCTGAATTCTCATAAGTTATTAATGCTTTATGTTGTTTTTCGATACTTATCGCCGAAAATGACATAGTTAATGATAAAAATAACGCTGAGGTAATGTAGATTACTCGCATTGTTAACTCCTTAATTTGACCAATGAATATGAGTGATTTTCCAACCTGTATCGGTGTTTTTTAATGTGATTGATTCCATTCCCATAGACTTAATATCTTTTCCTTTGTACTTTCCTTGAGTTTTACTTCTTGAAATTGAGTAAGCTATGTCTCCATTTGTGTAAACTTGATGCTCTAGTAGTTCACTATTAACAGCACTTAAGAATTTCATATCCGCTATCATATGATGTTTCGCGTATTCATCTGCAGAACGCTCAACACTTCCGCCTTCAAAAATGATGACATCGTCGGCCAGTAATTTACGTGCAGCTTCGCGATTGCCTTGTTTTAGAGATGCATGAAATAGGCTGACTGTTTTTGCAGCCTCGCTATCAACATTGACAAAGGCCTTGCCTTTTTTTGAATATTTTTCATCGTCATGTGCACTAACAGTAAAAGAACTAACAGTGCTAAAAATTAGTAGCAATAAAATTTTTAAATTAAAGGATTTAATTAACATACATTTTCCTTTTTTATTAATCGTTAAATAGGCGGACCAACAAGTGTTGTAAATACACTTGTTGTAATAAGTACAAATAGGGCAATTAATATTTCAACAGTGATCGAGCGTTTTAATATACTTATATGGTGTTGTTGAGTGATTTGCGGGACTAAAAAAAGCTTATGCCATGCACCTAGTAACAGCATCGCGCTGACGAGTAACAGCTTTAATAAAATTAGTTGCCCATAATTTGATGTAAACAACGCAGAAAATGACTCTAGGTACTGCAGGAGCAGAGTTAAGCCCGAAATAAGTAGTACAAATACAATAACAATAGCGAGTTGACCAAAGTAATGCATTAACCGCTTTACTTCACTGGTAGGTAGTAAAGTGCAGCTTTTGTAAAGCGGCCACAATGACCCTAACCAGCTCGCAATGGCAATAAGGTGAAAGGTTAAAATACTTTTCACTAACCCATTTTCATTTGCACTGTGCCCAGTAAAAGTGAAGCTATAAGCGATAAACCCAAGCATGATTAGTATAACGGCACCGTTTTTATAACCTGCTACGTTATCATCTGATTCCACACTCCACATACATGCGCTAATTAGAGCAATAATAAGCGCTGGTATTCTAAACGTTGCTTGGTCACCTATGACTGATTGCCAAACAATTTCAAGCATAAAGGGGTCAAACATTCCCATAAAGCCTGATTCAGCCATTGCTCCAGCTTCTATTGGTACTTGTAAAAGTGCAGCAATACTACCTGTAACTACACACGTAATTTGCCAACGTTTTAAGAACTGATAAAAGCTAATTACCTGATGCCCTGCAACATTGCTGTTGCCACACATAAAGCGCATTAATAAAGTGCCCGCAAGCCCTGCAATTGCTATATAGCTTGCTAGTTTTAATAATAATAAGAGTACTGACCATTCACTTAATTGCATTATGTTGCTACTTAATGATTATGTTTGCTGTGGGTATTAGATTGTTCTTGCATCATCTTATGCGATTCACTTTTGTGTACCATAAATCTAAACGTGTCGGTCATTTTATGTCCATCACCACCCAGTGCTGTCCATTTAACCGTGTAAGTGCCTTGGGCTAGGCTCGGTAATGACCAATTAAAGTCTGTGCTTGGGGTGGCGCTGGGTTTGAAATCAAAGTTTATTGATTTATTTTTTTCATCTTTGATGATGACTTTTGCTAGCCTTACTTCACCACCAAAAGTTAACGAAAGTTGCTCTGGGCTTTTCATTAACATGGCTTCTTGCGCAGGTGTTGATTGCTTGAGTGATATATGCGCTGATGCGGAAAATGTAAGCACTAAACCTAAAATGGCTACTGCAGAATTAAAAAACTTCATAATTACCTCTTATTTAAAATGATTAAAACCAAAATTTAATACCCGCAACAAATGCGGTGTTGTTGTTACTTTGTCCACTTGATGTGGCATAGTCGGCGGTATTGCCAAATTTATTGCTCCATTCAACGCCAATATAGGGCGCAAACTGGCGTGTAAATTCATAACGAACCCTAAAGCCAATCGCGCTGCTTGATAGGCCACTTCCAAGTTCGTTTTGTTTATCGTTTTTGCCATAAAGTGTAATTTCGGCTCGCGGTTGTATAATTAGCTTTTGCGTGAGTAATAGTTCGTACTCTGCCTCTAACGTAAATGCGGTATTGCCTCGCTCACCTACGTATGCTGTCATATCAAGTTCAAACCAATAAGGGGCTAAACCTTGTAAGCCAAAAGCTAACCATTGCCGATTTTCACCTTCTTTATTGTAATCAAGACGAACACCTGCTTGAGTATCCCAATATGCTGATACGGCGTGACCCCATAAAATATCGGTTTGGTTTTCTTCAATACTTCCTTCGCTGAAATCACCCTCGGTTTTAATTACCAATCGATCAAAGGTAGTGCCGTACCATGCTTGTAAGTCAAATACACCTGCGTTTGCTTGCTCGTTATATTCAAGACGATCGCCTAGTAATGCGTAAAATGGATGCTCATCAGCGAGTGTTAATCGCTCATTGCCCTCAAGCGCATATGGGCCTTCTGTTAAAGTTGTTCCCGCAGAGTAAGCATGGGGGTCTCTTGCATCTTTAGGTGCACTTCCTCCTTGTGGTTGCATCTTAGCGCTATTCATTTGTGCCATTTCACTTTGCGCTAATAAAGGGAAACTAATTAATGAAGCCCCTGTTAACATTAATAAACCTAATGATTTAGATAGTTTTAATTGTTTCATGATACGACTACCTCTCTAAACATACCGGCATCCATATGGAATAATAAATGGCAATGCCAAGCCCAGCGACCTACATCGTGAGGGGTGGTTAAAAAGCTGATTCTTTGTGCGGGTTGAACAGGTATCGTATGACGTCGCACTTGCACATCACCTTGCTCGTTTTCTAATTCACTCCATATACCACTCAAATGCATAGGGTGCGTCATCATGGTCTC
>NZ_JAKGAW010000084.1:0-7719 GCF_021532475.1 Pseudoalteromonas sp. APAL1
CGGATTGTTTTATTTCAGTGAATCCACCGGAACGTAACTTTGTCAATCAATTCATGTTTACTGAAAAACTTTATCCCGTGTGTGGAAAAAAGCTTTGGCAGCAGTTAAGAAATAAGCCTCTACCTGATTCATTATGGCAACACCCGTTATTATCAGTACAATACTCAGATACAAATGAAAGTCTTGGTGACGACTGGTTACGTTGGTGTATGAGTGGTAAATTTGAATTACCCAAAGACGTCAAAATTAATCAATTTAGTCATGTCTTACTTGCCGCTGAAGCGGCTCGATATAATTTGGGAATTACCCTCATTAATAATTACATGATGGATGATCAGGATCGCCAGCAAAGTCTTGTGCGCATACCTATGCACGAGCTTAATACCGGAGATAACTTCTATTTTGTCTATAAGGAAACACGAGCTAGGCAACCTGATATTATGAAATTAGGTCGTTGGCTTAAACAGCAGTGTTATGAACTGGAATCAGCTTAGCTATTTAAATTAGAGTTGAAGGTGAATACTAGCTACTTAGAAGTAGCTGTCAGCGTCCGTTTAGTTTTGTTAGTTGCCAGTCAAAATGAGTTTGCCAGAGGCCTTTATTGGCTATTCACTGTCAGTTTTAATTCAACTCTATAAATCAAATCTGGCAGATCAAGTTAAGACTTATTCACATGATGATTGTTCAGCTTATAGCCGCATTTTAAAACATTGTGTTTGCTTTAAAATGCGTCCAAAAGGGCGCATTACTTGGTTAAGCAATTAATTTATTTTTAATTACTTGTTTTAGAATCGAGGGTAACTCTTCAACGGTTTGAATGTTGAGTAATTCCTGATTCTCAAAGCCATAAAGCATTCCTGTATTTATACCAATGCATACAATTTGAATACCTAGAAGTTCCGACATTTCAATCGACTTTTCTAAATACTTTAGATCGCTTGCTTGACCATCAGTAATGATAAAAACAACTTTCTTTTGCTCGACACGAAGTGACAGCCTACGAATTACAGAATAAAGACTTAACCCTGTATGTGTTCCGCCTCTACTACTGACTCTAAAGTTATCTTTAACGGCTTTAGTTGTTGATTTAAAACACTTTGCTTCATATAGGTAACCGGCACTGAAATATATGCATTCACTATTTACGCCTTTCAACTTATCTATTGCTAAGTTAATTGCAAGCGCAGAAGTATTAACACCATTCATATCATCAGCACTCATTGAACTAGACCTGTCTACGAGAACTGATATCGCCATTGTTGGAGCTTTAGTAATTCTTTCTGATTTAAAAACATTAAAATTACCAGCTTTTACTCCAGCAAGTCTATTTGCCTCAACAGTTCTACCTTGCTTAGAAAAATTCACACTTTTTCGGTGTAACTCATAAATTATTTTATGGAGTTCTCGATTTATAGGTGTTGAAAGTCTCTTAGCTAGGTTTAGCTCTGCAGTACCAACTGTGCCGCGATCATTTTTTGATATTAAAGGAGCATTGAAGTCAATTAGTTGCTCCATATCATTACTTGATCTTACTTCATCAGCCATTTTCTCTAGCTCGTTATTAACTTGTTCATGTAAATCCGCCATGAGCTGACTTTCATCGGCATTTAGGCATTCATTTACAAAATTAATAACTTGCTGGCTAACATTTGAGTTTTGACCTTGGCTATCGCCCGGTTTAAACTCTATTTTCTTAAGTAATTGAATGATCTGTTCTGTAAGTTCATAACTATGTTGGTTAGATTGAAGCGTTGGTATCGTATCCAATAACAAAATTAAATCTTGTACTGGTTTTTGGCCAATACAATCAGTTAATAAAGCTAATGCAATTTCACAGAACTCCTTTAGTTGTACTTGGTTGTTAATTTTATATCGACCATAATATACAACTACAGCTTGCAGCAGTAATGAAGGTGGGAAGCTATCAGTTGGTTTACTGAACCATCCCTTTTTAATACCTTGAGTAACCATCTTAGATAAATTTAAGATGGCGCCCGGCCACTCCAGACAAACCATTCTTTCCATACGAATATCCTCAATGCCATTTCTAATAGCATTGAAAAATACCCCTTTTTCATACGACTTAGCTGTCCATGTTCTATCGGTCCATCGTAGATGTCCTACTTCATGATCAATAGCGCCTTCCAAAAGTTCGAGATAATCGGGGTTTTCAAGATCACCTACGGGTAAAGTAATGCTGTTGTAATCTGTATAGCATCTGTTACCAGTTAAGTTAATCGTAATGTCACCACGGTTACTCATTACTCTTGAAAGCATTCTAAATCGTTTTAATAGTTTTGATTTATTCATTTGCATCTCCTCCAGAAATGTTTAAGAGGGGGATACACCCACAAGGGGTGAGTATCCCCTGTGGGTTTAGAATTAAAGGAAGCTAGATTCCTTCCTTAATTTGTTACCAATTAAATCCAAAATCACCTAAAGAGTTGTTACGCTCAGCGGGCTCGAAAAAAACGGTTTCTTCTTTAGGCGCTCGGTCAAATTCAAATGAATTTTCTTGATCAGCTGTTTCTAAAATGATTGAACTCTCAGAAGCAGTTTCACTAGATTTACCTGAAACGAAAAGGCTCGCTACGTCGGTATCCTCATGTGTAATTACTTCCGGCTCTGGTGTTGCACTATATTGAGGTTTTCCTTCAGCATGAAGGCGAAGTGTGTCTTCATTACTCATTACGAGTAACCAGTTGGTTAACTCTGAAAATGAATGACCTTCAATGTAGCCACTAGAAGGTAAGTTATTTAAAACCTCCTGTATTGTACTAACCACGTTTTCAATACCATTATCTACAAATGATAAATCAATAAGTTTATTCATCATTCTTCTAAATGGTGAACGTACTTTTTGGCTTACGCGATTAACTGGCGTTTTGTCTTTAAACCAGTTTGTTTTATATACACTGCCTGCTTCTTTAGCGATTTCTTGCCAAAGAGTTTCTGCAACATCGTTTTTGATATCGTCTTCATCATCATCAAAAAGCGCTTTCATAGCCAAAGGCTTTGTAAACGACAGTTTGAATTTTGATTGGAACTCAACCTGAGATAAAGCGTATTTATAGATCAGTGCAGCGATATCTGAATTTTCAGCCATATGTTGATTAACTGAAATATCATATTCAGCAATTAATACTGATACTTCATCTTGCCAATCACGCTTTATTCCATCAAGCTCTGACTTAAGCTCATCTAACCTGGTCGTTGGGACAACCGTAAAGTCTCCATACTTAACACCATAACTATTAAAAGTTCGTGTAAGCCGGTTGTTGTACTTCGTTGTAAGCTTCAGCTTGCTTCTAGGAAACCACTGTAATTTACTCCCCTTGATTTGATTAGATGATACTTTCTGACCATCTAGTTCTATCTTTGCGTTCGGTAAAGTTGATTCACCACATGGCGATCTTAATTGCCAGCCTAACAAACATGCTCCATTTTTAAGTGAAGTGTTTTGTTCTGCTAACTCTTTGCCGTTTGCGATTGCTTCGTTTGATAAAGACATGTTGTCTCCTCCAATTTGATAAAAAAAGGGGAGACTTCCCTGTTGGGGAAAGTACTCCCCAAAGGGTTGGTTGATTAATAGGACCTGCGATTTGTTACATCACTTCAATATCCCATGTATTTTGATTAAAGTGGCCTATTCCAATAAGTGAATAACCTCTTTGTTCTTTATTTTTGGCAAGAGCATTTCTCTCACCGTTTACAGACATAAAAACCCATTTCCATTCAGTATTATCATTTTTGAACAACACATATGTCGTATTTTGGAATGATGTTACAGCCCAAAATTTACCTTCACCGGCATGATGATAAACATCAAACGGGTTATTACATTTCAGGTTACCTTGAGCATTGAACATAACTTGAGCTCGACAGTTTACAAAGTCACAGCTCTTCATTTTCTCATCCGAATGAATAAGAAAATAAGGATTGCCGTTCCTAATGTAATCAATCTTATCGGTTGCCTGAATTAACTCAGACATACTCATAGCTTTAATGTCTCTTACATCGTCAATTTTAAGTGGGTCTTTACCCCCTTCAATACGGAGGTATTTACCATTTGATGGTTGGTAGCTAAAACCAATAAAACGACCATTTTCAACTTCAAAGCACTCAAACACTGTGTCCCCTCTCTCAACTTTTAAGTTAGCCGAGTTAGAAGATGTGTTAGTGTTTGAGGTAGTTACTTTTTTTGAATTAACTCGCCAAGTGGTTTATTAATTTCATCACCCCAGACTCGTTGAACAACAGAATTAACCTCTTCAATTTCATCATTATCAATGGAACCTAAGAACGAAAATTCAAATGACTCATATGGAGAACGATTGGCACCAAATGTCATCATGTAAAAACCCCAGTGGACTAAAGTTCGTGTTGAAAAAACACACCCTAATCCATTATCGATGTTGCCATCGTGGTCTTTACCTAATGCAGCTGTTCTTAAAGAGTCAGCTGTTTGTACCATAAGCTTGCGAATCGGCAATGTTAGTTTCGGAAAGTTCTTTTCCAAAATTTCCAACTCAACTGCTTTGCTTGGATATTTAGTTTTTAACCAACCAAAACGTGAACGTAATGCTTGGTCTAAACGTTGTGAAGTAATATACCTATCACTATCACCACCACCGGTAGTATTAGCTGTAGCAGCTATTCGACAGTTAGCATGTTTGTTTATGGTTTCACCGAAAACACTTAGTGTCCAAGGTTTGCCTTCAACAAACAAATGAAGCGATGTTGATAAATCTTCATTAGCTTTATCAACTTCATCTAAGATAACTAAACCACCGTATTTGTATCCGCATGCAGCTTGGCTGTATCGCTTGCGAGTAACATTATTACCTTTTCCATCAACAGCTAATTCATAACCACCTTCTAAGCGCTCACCACACATGCCTACGGTTACTTTTTCAATGAAGACAGGCTCATTAAAGCGATCTGCAATGAATAGTAATAACTCCGTTTTACCTGTACCTGTTTCACCAACCAAGCCAAGAGGCTTCGGTTGAGCAGGCGCAAGCCACCATGCTAACGCTTTACGAAGTGTTGCTTCATCCGGCGTATAATACATGTCTGCTTTTTGACAATTAGGGTGGCGGTGTTTACGAATTTTAATCTTATATTGATTAGGGTCGAAGATTTCAGGGAAACGCTCATGAGCGTCAACCTCTATCATTTCGTTATAATCAATTTTAGTTGCTGGTTTAATTGTAGATACGTTTGATTGTGTTTGAGTATTCATATTGTGTCTCCTCCAAAGAGATTTTTGAGGGACACTTATCCCTTCAAGGGTGTAGTGTCCCTTGATGGGTTTGATTTCTTAATATTTAAAATGGTACTTCTAAAAAGTCTATATAACTTTTTTCATAAAGATGAAGGTTTGGTGAGTCTAGAACAGAACACTTTTCATATACTTCTTCTGTTTCATCCTCAACTGCAAGGTTTAGCATAAAATTCACTTGAGCCTCTGCCGCTAATTCCTTAGTTGCATAACTGGTAGAATTCCAAACTTCAACTGAGTCTGGCCAACCATCAATATGACCAAAGTGATAGCCTTCATCACTCAGACCTAATAGTAGCTTTCGCTCAGTAACATTATCATCAAGTAGAGTCCAAGTATTAGACTCATGAATAAGATAAATTTCCATTATCAACTCCTAAAACTTTAGATCATGCCAAAGAGGGATGTCAGGCCCTTCTAAGTCACTATAAAGGTGAGAGTTAGACGATGAGAAATTGCTACCATCGAAGATGAAGTGCTTGTATTCACAAAGAGCTTTAGCGTATTTGTTAGTTACAAGTAATTCATTAAGTTGATTATACTGTTGTAAGATCTGTGGTACTGCAATTCTAATTGAACAAGCATCTAAATCTAGACACTGGCATACATAATCAAAATTTGCAGAGCAAATCCATTCAAGTTCGTCGTTTAGCCTCTCTGAATTCGCTTTAGCATACCGAAGCATACCAAGTGAACGATACAAAACACTTTCCCATAACGCCTTAATGTTCTCGTCTGACCAATGAATGTAATATTCACCTCTTGCAGCATCCAAACAATCATCCATTAAACCAAAAAATACACCCTGCCCTGGGGCAACTTTACCCGCTCGATGAGCTGTTATGATGTCTTCGTCTAACGAATGGCACGTATATTCTGCATTTACTGACAGAAAGTGATCAGTTGTTCGCTTCGGCTTAAACTGCTTCTTTCTTTCAAGTTCTGCATTTATTTGAGCTTTGGTTATGGCCTTTTTTGGTCTAGCCATGATGTTCTCCTCCAAAGAGATTTTTAAAAGGAACATCCCCAGCAAAGGGAAAATTCCCTTTGTGGGTTGGTAGATAGGTTAGAGATTAACCGTGAAAAACGCGGTTTGACTCTTGATATAAACGGCTTGCGCGAATAACTAACTTGTTAGATCCATCACGTTTTGCTCGTTTAATTAATTTGCGTTCGCGACGACGTAAATATGCGCCGGTTGATTTGTTATTCATAAGTTCCTCCAAATTTTAAAAAACCTGAAGGATTAACCTGTGAAGGTTAAACCCTCAGAGGTTAAAACAAGCAACGAAGTTGCTTGGTGTGCACTCACAAAATAGATTTTTGCTTTTCAACTTGATGTTGAGAGTGCGTAACTAATATTCAACTTTAACTGCCATAGCAGAGTTACTCGCGAGAGGCGAAAAGGTATTATGAATATTAGAAAAAACAAAAGTGACATCCTTGTCATGCAAATTCCTAGGCTAGGAAACCTTATCTAGCTTGTTATTGTTGACTACCGCCACACCCCCCTGGTTGAGGTTTAGGAGCAAAACCGCCCTGCGATTGCGGATAGTTTATTGGTGCGCTCTGGTCTTGCTGGCTGCGCTGATAGTTTTGTGCATTATTTTGCTGTTGGCTATGATGCTGAGGCGCACTTTGGTAGTTTGAAGAACTGTTTTGTTGTGGGTGACTATTTTGTTGGTTCTGATTGCCAATTAAACCAGAGGCTTTTAAACATTCCACTTCAACTTTTCTAAGATGTTGAATTAGCTCGATAGCTTTAATCTTTGTTGAAGAGCGGTTTTGCCCACCATTATCAGTCCACTTTTCTTGAATAAGTTTTCCTCTTAAAGTTACTTCGTCCCCTACTTCAATAGCCGGTTTAAAATTCTTTAAAAACCGACTATCCACTTTGACATCAAAAAAGTAAGTTCTTTCAACCCACTCACTTTGTGCGTTAGGTTCGTTAGACTTCTTAAAGTAGCCGTCATCACAAGCAATTGTCACTGTGCCAAAGTACCCTTCTTGACCATTTCTGAGATCAAGACTCGCGACTCTACCACCAAGCCTTGCTGAATTATCTTTTGCAGTACGCGTGAACTACCCAGCGACATCGGTTCACTCTGATCACAGGGCTTCTACAGTCTAGCTTAACAGCTAGGCAGCTTCTTTTTTCTCAGATCCAAAATCCAACTTCGATAATTCGAAGACTTTCGTTTTAACAGATTGTTTCTGCTGAGATGCGGGTGTTACCCTTGCGACGATTCCAGCCGCAATTATATCTAACTCACCTGTACTAGCTATGCTTTTAGCAGCAGCTAGATCTCGGCTTTGATACGCTCCGCAAGCCGTACAAGTAAAACGCCTATCATTCAATGTTAAAACATGGCGTTGCCCGCACTCCGAACAAATTCCAGTGGATTTTTCAAAACGACCTATTTCATGATAGAGCT
>NZ_JAKGAW010000085.1:0-7562 GCF_021532475.1 Pseudoalteromonas sp. APAL1
ACTGAATCAATAGTCTAATTATATAAATATCAGTATATTAAGTGAACTAAATGTATAGATTAATAGATCATAAGCAGAACATACTTAGACCAAAAGGTGATCAGAGTTTTCACACAGTCTGGGCACAGAGCCGTCCTTCGGCTCTAACTCATTTATGCCCCATTACGCGTTAACGTAAATACTCTAATGGCAGCTGTGGGGCGAACAACGGACCTTGCTGTTAACCTCAAGGAAGCAAATCTATTCCAAACTGCTTCAGCAATAAAGAAAACAGCCAAAAGCAAATTACAGTTATTAATGAGCTGATGAGTAACGATAGCCAAAAACTGTAGCGCTGCATCAGCATGGGGAAAAGTAAAAACATGGGCAATGTGGGAAGTACATACCAAAAGGTGTACCAAGCGTGATTGGCTATTTTCTCTGACGGCTGCTTTTCAACATATAACCAAATCATGGCTAAAATTGTGACTGTCGGTAAGGCCACTATTAGTGCGCCTAGTTTATCATTTCGTTTTGCTAGCTCTGATGCCGCGACAATGACCGTAGCGGTGATCAAATACTTAGTTATTAGCCAACCCATATAATGTCCTTAAATGAAAAAACCGATTGCCTATCGGTTTTTGTTGTGACAATATAGCCAACGAATTAAATAGAGTAAAGTGTTATGCAGTTAGGTGAACTAGAAAAGTTAGTGCTTCAACATTTCTGGAATGTGAAAGAAGCGGATGCAAAGCAAGTACATAAAGTACTGGGGTTAGCTCGTGGTAATTCGTTAAATACTATCCAAAGTACGCTTGATAGGTTATTTAAAAAAGAATTACTTAAACGCACTAAACAAGGCCATGCGTATTGTTATTCAGCCAGAGTAGATCGTGAAGGCTTAATTGCTCAACTTATTTCAAATGTAACCAGTGACTTTGTTGATGATGGTGAAAATAGCTTAATTGCTGCGTTCAGTTCTGCTTCGGCACAGCTTAATGACGAACAACTCGATACATTAGAAAAAATGATCGAGAAACAACGCCAGCTTAGAAAGGAGCGGGCTTAATTATGTTAGTTGGAGATATGGCAATCGTTCTAAATTTGCTCAGTGTTTCAGTGCTTGCATTTGTGATAGGTATTGCAACTGTTGCTGTCGTATCTCGTTTTGTGTTGTTCAGACTCGAACAAGTCAGTTTTAATAGTCAAAAGTTTATATTGTGGTCACTAGTGAGTGCACCTTGGTGGATAGCCTTTTCTTGTATTAGTTACTTTATGCCTTACTCGTTAGGGTTTGATAAAGTTTTTAACATAAGCTGGTTCGAAGATTTTGCCCATTGGCACCATATCGATATTTTTAGCTTTTCAAGTTGGCACGCGTTAACCTTACTTTTAGCACTAATCTATTTAGCTTGGCGCGTAACTAAGACTACCTTTGCTAGAACCAAACAGTCCATCGCATTATCGAGTTTACTAAGCTTTACTGATGCACAAGATGCTAGGACGACTAATGGCAATCAATATTTATTGATGCCTGTTAAAGTGCCTGTTGCCTTTACTACAGGTTTTATATCTCCCAAGATATATGTATCAACCGGACTACAAACCCAAGTTAGCGATGAACAACTTAATATCATCGTTAATCATGAACTGGCTCATGTAACGGCAAGAGACCCGTTATTTAAAGTGCTTTTCACGGCACTTGCCAGCTTCTATCCGTCACGTATAAAACAAACCCTAATCGAGCAATATGTCTTAATGACGGAAAAGATGGCCGACAATGAGGTCACAAAAGAATACGACCACCTTGATATCGCACAGACATTAATTGATGTCGCTAGACTTCAAAAAGCACTTCCTACGGATTGCGATCAGGCGTCTGTTAGCTACTTCGGACATGATTACACGAGTCTTCGTGTTGAAGGTTTATTAAATCCAATTAATAAACCGTCACTTACTACTTTCATCATTACTCTAGCATTATTGGCAACTATGCCAGTACTAGCGGCATCCACTGTCGATAGTTTTCATCACTTTATCGAAACTTTTTTCATCCATTAATTAAGGATATGGAATGAGATTTAATCTTTATAAAAGCAACAGAAAAAAACCGACTGGCAATCGGTTTTTGGCTGTTGGTCTATTTTTAACAACGGGGGCTGGTTTAGTAACATCAACTCCCTTTTTGGCTAATGCGCAAATCCAGCAGCAATCACAGTCATCACATCAGGTTATAAATTTAAGCAAGGCTGTGACCATGACTCTACAAAGTCATCCTGAATTAAAAGCCTTGATAGCTCAAGAAGCCTTGTGGCAAGGTAATATCGAGCAAGCTGGAATTGGAGAGCGTCCTCAAATAGGTTTAATGATTGAAGATGCGTTAGGGACTGGTGAGCATAGTGCATTAAAAAGTATGCAATCAACGCTCACCTACTCTTGGTTGCTTCAACAAGATCAAATTGATGGCAGAGTTAATGCGGCAAAAAGCCAAGCAAGTGCAGTAATAGTCGAGCAAAAAATAAAAGCCCTCGATTTATCTGCGATTGTTGCTAAGCAGTTTGTTGAAATCTTGATAAAACAAGAGCGCCTGAAACTCAATAAATTAGCGGTATCTCAGGCACAGGAAGTGGTTGACGCTATTGCCAAAAGAGTAAAAGCAGGCAAAAGTTCTAATGTCGAAATGCGCTTGGCTCAAGCTGAGTTGGTTCGAAGAAATCTCGCTGTCGAAGATTTAGAGCACGAATTAAAAGCCAGCCATTATCAACTGTCATCCTTATGGGGTAAGCCTCAGGCAGAGCTTAAGTTAACGGGGAATTTAGTGCTTAAGCCGGAAATTCCATCTGTAGAAAGCCAGCTAAACAAGCTTAAGCAAATCCCGCAAATACAGCAGTTTGCTGATGAACAACGTATCGCCCAGTCTCAAATGGAACTCGCACGTATTGAAGCCAAACCTCAGTGGCAATTCACTGCTGGACTAAGACGATATGAAACGACCGATGATTTTGGTTTAGTGGCGGGTGTCTCTATTCCTTGGGGAAGTGAAAATAGAAATGCAGGAACAATAGCTGCCTTACTCGCAAAACAAGATGTTCTGGCAAGTCAGCAACAAGCGTTAATGCAGAAACTTGATGCACAGCTTTATGTGCTATTGCAAGAAATGGCGCATTCCCACCATGTCATTGAAACGATTCAAGCTGAAATTATTCCTGTACTAGAAACCGCATTGACTGAAGCAAGTCAGGCATTTGATATCGGCAAACTTAGCTACAACCAGTGGAGTGATATCCGTAGAGAGCTACTCAGCGCCCAAAATCAGTTACTTGATTCTTATCAATCTTTGCACTTACAACATATTGAAATTCAACGCCTAACTGGCGTGTCCGTTAGTGATAGCGAGTAGAACCGTGAGCAAACTTATGAAAAATAAAAATATCCTGTCGTCATTGAGTTTGGCGATACTTATCTCATTAACAGGCGTCGTCGCACCTAATGCTATTGCGGCATCATCACCTGCGGCTGAGCAAGCTGAACCAGAGAAAGGTCCACACCGTGGGCGCATGTTACGAGAAGGTGATTTTGCAATTGAACTCTCTATTTTTGAAACAGGCGTGCCGCCAGAATTTCGTGTTTGGGCAACAAATGAAGGGCAACCTATTGACCCAGCGAAAGTTAGTTTAAACGTAAAGTTAATCCGTCTAGGCGATGGCACTGATGATATTAACTTCAATGCCCAAGGTGACTTTCTTCGCGGTGATATGGTGATTTATGAGCCTCACTCTTTTGTCGTTGCCATTGAAGCAACTTATCAGGGTAAAAAGTACAATTGGCGATATGACAACTTCGAGGGTCGCACCACAATTGAACAGGCAGTTGCCGATGCAATGGAAATCAACACTGAAATTGCAGGCCCTGCGACAATTCATCAAACCATTCCTGCTTATGGAAAATTAAGTTTACCTGTGGGCGCTAAGCGAAACATTGCAGCGCGTTTTGATGGTGAAATCACCAAATTACACGTCAATTTCGGTGAAATCGTTAAAAAAGGGCAAACGCTATTCACAGTAGAAAGTAATGAAAGTCTTAAGCCCTACGTTATTAAAGCGCCCATTAATGGTGTTATTACCCAGTTATTCGCAAACGCGGGTGAGCAAACCAATGGTAAAACCTTACTCACCATTACCAATTTTAATCGCCATATTGCCAAATTAGCGGTTTATCCTTCGGATTATTCCAAGGTTAAACTGGAAACGCCAGTTACGTTAAACATTGAAGGTCATAAGAACCCCCTTGTAGGTGAGGTGTCATTTATTGAGCCAAGCGTGAGAGATGATCAAGCAAGAATGGTTTGGGTTGAATTAGCAGATGCTGAACTTGCAGAAGGAAACTTCGTTAAAGCAAATATTGAAGTAGCAACAATCGATGTGCCGCTTGCTGTTAAGCGTGTTGGTTTGCAAAGTTTTAGAGATTTCACCGTTGTCTATGCCAAAGTCGGTAAACAATACGAAGTCCGTATGCTTGAGCTTGGAAGAGCCGGAGGTGAATGGATTGAAGTTCTAGGTGGATTAAAAGCAGGTACAGAATACGTGGCTGATAATAGCTACATCTTAAAAGCCGACATTGAAAAGTCTGGCGCATCACATGATCATTAGGAGCGTATAAATGTTGGAATCAATTTTACGCTTTTCAATAAAGCGCAAATTCCTTGTGATGGTGATGGTACTTGCTGTTTCAGGGCTTGGTATCTGGAACTTTACCAAACTACCCATTGATGCTGTACCAGATATCACCAATGTTCAAGTAATGATCAATACTGAGGCGGCTGGTTTTACACCTTTGGAAGTTGAGCAAAGAGTAACCTTTCCGTTAGAAACTGCGTTATCAGGTTTACCGGGCTTAACCTATACGCGTTCGGTTTCTCGCTACGGTTTATCGCAAGTGGTAGCGATATTTAGCGATGATACGGATATCTATTTTGCCCGTCAGCTAGTCAATGAACGTTTGTCTGCGGCACGAGCTGAGTTGCCTCAAAGCTTAGAGCCTCAACTTGGGCCAATAGCTACAGGTCTTGGTGAAATCTTTATGTTCACGGTTGATGCTGAGCCTGATGCAACACATGCTGATGGCACGCCTATTACACCAATGGATTTACGAACCGTACATGACTGGACCATAAGACCACAGTTAATGCGTGTACCCGGTGTTGTAGAGGTGAACCCTATAGGCGGATTTGAACGGGAGGTTTTAGTCGCCTTTAAACCTGAAAAGCTACTTGCTTTTGGACTATCACAAGCCGATGTGGTTAATGCCATCGCACAAAACAATCAAAATCAAGGCGCAGGCTTTATAGAGCAAAATGGCGCACAGTGGTTATTAAGGCTGCCCGGTCAGGTTACTGATATGACTGCCATTGGTAATATTCCGCTTAAGTCGCTTGATGGTTCATCAATTTATATAAAAGACGTAGCCGATATTGAAAACGGTAAAGGGCTAAGAACTGGTGCTGCTACACAAAATGGTCGTGAAGTGGTGATGAGTACGGTGTTCATGCTTATTGGCGAAAACAGCCGCACCGTTGCCCATGCCGTGGGAGAAAAGCTCAAAGAAATTAACGCCACTTTACCAGAAGGGATTGTCGCAACCGCTGTTTATGACCGCACTAAATTAGTTGATAAAACCTTAAAAACCGTACAGCTCAACCTAATTGAAGGGGCCATTTTGGTTATTGTTGTGCTCTTTGTACTACTAGGCAATTTCAGGGCTGCATTTTTAACCGCATTAGTGATCCCATTTGCCATGTTGATGACAGTAACAGGTATGGTGCATACAAGGGTGAGTGCAAACTTGATGAGTTTGGGGGCGTTAGATTTTGGTTTGTTAGTCGATGGTGCCATTATTATCGTAGAAAATTGTCTCCGCAGGCTAAGTCAGGCTGGAAATAACCCGTTATCGCTAAAAGAACGCTTAGAGTTAGTGTTCGAAGCAACAAGAGAAGTGATACGTCCCGCATTATTTGGTGTATTTATTATCACCGTAGTTTATCTGCCTATCTTCGCTCTTGAAGGCGTAGAAGGTAAGATGTTCCATCCAATGGCGATCACTGTAGTTATTGCATTACTGAGTGCTATGTTGCTTTCGGTAACCTTCGTACCAGCAATGGTTGCCTTACTATTTAAAAAGCCAGTAAAAGAAAAGCACAGTCCACTTATTCGTGGCGCTGCGGTCCTTTATAAACCTGCTTTGAAATGGGTATTGAAAGCACGTTGGTTAGTGATAATTGCGGCATCACTTTTAGTTATATTTTCTGGCTATCAAGCGACTAAGTTAGGTAGTGAATTTGCGCCTAATCTGGATGAAGGTGATATTGCCATGCACGCCTTACGTATTCCCGGTACGTCACTATCTCAGGCTGTAGCACTTCAGGAATCGTTAGAAGATAAAATTAAGCAAATGCCAGAAGTTGAACGTGTCTTTGCTAAGATAGGCACGGCAGATGTGGCAACCGATGCGGTTCCACCAAGTGTTGCAGATAACTTTATTATCTTAAAGCCTCGTGAATTATGGCCTAATCCAGACAAAACTAAAGCACAAATCGTAGAAGAATTGGCCGCACTTGTTGAGCCGATTCCGGGCAACCGCTATGAGTTCTTACAGCCCATTCAAATGCGTTTTAATGAGCTATTAGCTGGGGTTAGAGCCGAGCTTGCCATTAAAGTATTTGGTGATGATTTTGAAACTTTAACCGCATTAGGTGATGAGATAGAAGGTGCTATTTCGCAAGTTGATAACATTGCAGACATTCAAGTCGAGCAAACAACGGGATTACCACTGCTTAACTTAGTACCAAAGCGTGAAAAATTGATGCAGTTTGGTATTAGTATTAGCCAAGTGCAATCTCAAGTGGCAACTGCGATGGGTGGTACTGTCGCAGGTAAGTTTTATCAAGGCGATGTGCGCTCTGATATTGTAGTACGCCTAGCAGAATCAAAACGAAATAATATTGATGAACTTCCTTATTTACCGATTATGTTGGCTGACGGTCATTCAGTGCCACTGCAAGAACTTGTTGAAATTGAGCTTGTATCTGGTGCTAACCAAATTAACCGCGAAAATGGTAAGCGTAGGGTTGTGGTTACTGCCAATGTTCGCGGAAGAGATTTAGGAAGTTTTGTTGCGGATATCCAAACTGCAATTAATGAAAGTGTTGAAATTCCGGCTGGTTACTGGGTGGAATATGGCGGCACCTACCAAAAACTGCAATCCGCTTCTGAGCGACTGAGTATTGTTGTACCAGTCACCTTAATTATGATTGTCGGATTGTTGATACTAGCGCTTAGCTCATTTAAAGATGCAATGATCATCTTCACAGGTGTTCCATTAGCATTAACAGGTGGTATAGCTGCTCTATTGTTACGTGATATTCCGTTCTCAATTTCGGCAGCCGTTGGTTTTATTGCCTTATCGGGCATAGCAATTCTAAATGGACTGGTTATGGTGTCGTTCATTAGAGAGTTACGTAAAAATGGATTGGCACTTGATAAAGCAATATTTGACGGTGCACTTACTCGACTTCGCCCTGTATTAAC
>NZ_JAKGAW010000086.1:0-7460 GCF_021532475.1 Pseudoalteromonas sp. APAL1
GTATTAACAACCGCCTTGGTCGCATCATTAGGTTTTATTCCGATGGCTTTAAATACAGGGATTGGCTCAGAGGTTCAGCGACCTCTCGCAACAGTAGTCATTGGTGGCATTATTTCGTCAACGATTTTGACTCTGTTTGTCATTCCTGCCTTATACAGAATTTTACACAAAGAAAAGGAGTCTATTTTGACTGATGTTGAAGTATTGGAGTCTCAAGATGCCAAATAATATGATTAAAGCGTTAACCTATTTGGCAGTTGCGTTGCTGGCACTTGTTAGCATTGAAGCCTTTGCTCACGGTGTTGATGATAAAACCAGAGCGTTTTTGGAACAGAATACAGGTGTTCAGTTTATTCCATTCCTATACATAGGCGCTAAACATATGATAACGGGATATGACCACTTATTGTTTTTAGTGGGTGTTATCTTCTTTTTATATCGTAGCCGTGACGTACTGTTGTACGTCACCATGTTTACTATTGGACATAGTACAACTCTGTTATTTGGTGTGTTAAGTGACATACAGGTCAACGCTTATTTAATTGATGCCATTATCGGTTTTTCCGTAATTTACAAGGGCTTCGATAATCTAGGTGGCTTTAAGCGTTGTTTTAATTGGCAGCCTAATACCCAATGGGCGGTGCTGATTTTTGGTCTATTTCATGGCTTTGGTTTAGCTACCAAATTACAAGAATTTAGCCTAGCTGATGAAGGTCTTATTACCAACCTGATTGCCTTTAACTTAGGTGTTGAACTTGGTCAATTTGCTGCGCTCGCACTTATTTTGATCATGATAAATGCATGGAGAAAACTGCCGTCATTTCAACGTTTTTCGACAGTCACGAATACTGCACTAATGAGTGCTGGTGTGATGTTGATGGGCTTACAACTTACTGGTTACTTTACTATTTAATCGATTTTTAACTTATAGAAATACAGAAATAAAAGAGAATTTTATGCAACATACAGTTAGTACCAAAACACTCGTTAAAGCGAGTATTTCAGCAGTCGTTGTCGCGGCTATTGCACTGGTTACCTTTATCTTACCAGCAGAGTACAACATCGATCCGACAGGTATTGGCAACAAGTTAGGTTTAACAGCACTTGCACAAGCGGCTGAAATGGAAACAACGTCATTAGAGACAACTAAAGGCACGGATGAGTTTCAAACAATAGAAGTGACAGTCCCTGCGGGACGCGGCATCGAATATAAATTTTATATGAAGCAGCATGAAAAAATGACTTATGAATGGTTAACCGATGGTGCTCCATTGTACTTCGATTTACATGGTGAGCCTGAAGGTGACACAACGGGATATTTTGAAAGCTATGCTATTGCTACAACTAATGAAATGAAAGGCAGTTATACCACCCCATTTGCAGGCTCTCATGGTTGGTACTGGCAAAACAAATCAGATAAACCAGTGTCAGTACAGCTACTGGTTAAAGGGCAATACGAAGTTATTGGCCTTAAACAATAACGAATTTAACTTTACGAATTTCATACCAAATGGAGACTAAAATGAACAAACTAATATCAATCGTTGCGCTTTGTGGTGCCTTGCTAACTAGTAATGTACAGGCACATGGAGATCATGGTGTCATCAGCGGTCAGAAAGCTGTTATCATCGCTGCAACACATATTCAAAAAATGACGTTTAAAGACGCTGGTTTTGAAGTCGGTAAGTTAGATGAGTCATGGAAAAATATTGATAAGTCGCAACTTTCGATTGCTAGCGTTGAAGACAATTTCTATGTAGTTAGTGCATCTAATGCTAGCAACGAAGATAAGCTTTACTTCCAAATTGCAAAAAACGGTCAAGTTATATCGGTTAAAGATAAAAACGACTTTTAACAAAATAAGAAGGCACCTTTTGATAGAAGCAAGAGGTGCCTTTGTTTTGTACCAAGTCCGCTTTTGGCATAGAACCACTGGTCGGCTTTAACTCATTAATTAGATGGTACGCCCCACCCATTAGCTAAACTCATAGTGTTGGCTATTACAGGAGGAAACCATCATGTCAGTTGCAAAAGTCATAGGTATTGATTTAGGTAAATCAACCTTTCACCTAATTGGTCACGATTATTCTGGTCGTGAAATATTTCGTCATAAATACTCCAGAGCAAAGTTAGTCGATTTTCTATCTGTCCAAGAATCAACAGTTATTGCAATGGAAGCTTGCTGCGGTGCTCACTGGTTAGCAAGGAAATGCAAACAATTTGGACATGAGGTTAAGCTAATACCAGCTCAATATGTTAAACCTTATGTTAAGACCCATAAGAATGATTACATTGATGCAGATGCGATTGCAGAAGCTGCAACAAGGCCAAACATGAGGTTTGTTTCAGTCAAAACAGAAGAAGCTCAACTAGGTATAGTTATTAGACGTGTTCGTTCTGGCTATATTAAAGAAAGAACCGCCTGTATGAACCGAATTGGCTCGATACTACTGGAATTTGGACTTAGCTTTCCGAGAGGCCATCATCAAATGAAAAACTTGTTCCAATGGATAGCTGATCAAAATGAAGTGTTGCCACCGCTATTGATTGCAGAGCTAACAACTCAATATGAATATTACAATCAACTAAATGTGTGGATTAAAGCTCAAGAAGATAAGTTATTAGCGTTAAATAAAGAAAACGATATAGCTAAGTTATTACAAACAATTCCAGGTGTTGGACCTATGACTGCATCATGCTGTATATCAGCAGTTGGTAGTCCACAGGATTTTGATAATGGACGTAATTTTGCCGCTTGGCTGGGGTTAGTGCCATTTCAATATTCAACGGGAGGAAAGCCCAGAATGCTAGGTATTTCTAAGCGAGGGAATAAGGAGCTTAGAGAGTTATTTATTCACGCAGCTCGTGCCGTTATGTGGCGAGATAAAACAGCAGAAAAGTTCTTTGGAACATGGTTGATAGATTTAAAATGTCGAAAGCCGTTTAATGTGGCGCTTGTAGCTTTAGCAAATAAAATAGCAAGAATAGCTTGGTCTGTAATGACCACGAAGAAGCCTTTTGAAATTAGAGTTTAAGTCAGTTTGCATATGATAATTAATGATGACAAAACGGTTAGACCACCAGATTGAAGACCTTGTGGACAGTTCAGCAAGAAAAATGCTTTCTCGTTTTTGAGGACAATCTGGCGCAGATCTCATCGTAGAGCTGGGACTAATGTTAGTCTCTAATAGACTCTGAATACATTAGCGCAAACCATCTCCGTTATTTTTAGTTATTAACTTGCAAAACGGGGCGTACCATACATTCTGTCCAAAAACGAGTTTACCCGACCCTCCGCTTTTCGCTCAAATAAGACCCCGAAAAATGGCTCATATAGCTATCTAGGCCAACGCTTTCAAAAACAGAAGTATATTTCCGATAACTACCTTTGAATTCCTATAAACGGAAGTTTGCTTCCGAAATATAGCAATATTGGGTTAGAAACCGGAAGTTTACTTCCGTTTTGTACTTTAAGTTTATAAACCGGTGTTTAATGAAAGCTGGGAAGTCTAGAGGTACAAGCAAACATTGGGTTATTAAATTTAATAATTAGCTTTTAGCTAAATTTAGAAAAACTTTAAAGCTGGTAGTTTGATTATTTGAACTGACCTCTATATTTCCACCGTTTGCTTGCGCTAGAGCTTTAACTATTGCAAGCCCTAAACCAGCTCCATCGCTGTGTCGTTGGCGCGATTTATCGGGTCGATAAAAGCGGTCAAATAAATAAGGTAAATGCTCAGAAGGTATTCTCTCCCCAGTATTAATCACTGAAATACATATTTTATCAGCGGTAAATATTTCACTATTTACTGTGATTGATGAGCCTTTTGGGGCATACCTTATTGCATTGGATAGGAGGTTTGATAATAATTGGCGAAAGTGTAATTTGTCACAATAAAAACAAAGGTTTTGACCTTTTTTCTTAAATGTAATCAATGAGTCTTCAGCCAAAGCATCAAAGTACTCAAATAATGCTTCAATTTCATCATGGCTTTTTAGAGTATTTTGAACGGGTTTAACCAGTCCATTCTGAGTTTTTGCAAGCCAAAGCATATCACTAACCATCTTAGTTAGTCGTTCCAGCTCTTCTAGATTAGAAAACAATAATTCTTGATACTCTAACAACTGTCTTTTTTTAGATAAACCAACCTGTGTTTGAGTGATTATATTTGTTAGTGGAGTACGTAACTCATGCGCAATATCACTAGAGAAATTTGATAAACGAATAAATTCACCTTGGAGCCTGTCGAGCATCGAGTTAAACGACTGCACCATATTAACAAGCTCAATAGGCACTTTATTTTCATCAAGCCTTACATCCATCTTATTAGTTTGGATGTCATGCATTTTCTGACTCAAACCTCGTAAAGGGTTCAATCCTTGATGTATAGCAAACCAAGCCACCAATAAAATGAGTACCGCAGAGCCAAACATAATAGCCCAAAGACTTTGTTGAAATTGATTGAGAAAGTGTAAATGAAAGCTCATGTCTATCGCTGTAGTAATTTTGTATTGCTGTTGCCCAGTACTTAAATTACTCACCAGAGCTCGGTAGGTGTGGGTATCATTTTGCCATGAGGTAATGTTGTTACGGTTAAAGCCAGCTGAAGCATTAGCACTCATTACAAAATCACTAAAATCTCGTTCAGAACTTTGAAAAATGAGCTCTCCTTTTGCGGTATTTACCTGATAGTAAACACCGTGATGACCCGCTACAGCGTTAGATAATTCATTTTTAAGTTTCAGGTTTGATTTATACTGTTGTCTTAAAACTAATTCAATAGATTGATTAATAACATGCAGTTCACTACTATCTTGCTGGAAAAAATGATGTTTTATCGAACTATTTATTAAGGTGGCAACTAAAGTTAAGCACGCAATAACGGTTACAGCGACAAACAACACAACACGCATCGTAAGTGATAAAGGCCGTGACTTAATAGCCATCAGTTTCAACCTCTAATTTATAGCCCATACCACGAACCGTATGAATTAATTTAACAGTAAAGTCATCATCAACTTTTGCTCTTAGCCTACGAATGGCAACATCAATCACATTGGTGTCGCTATCAAAATTCATATCCCATACTTGAGAAGCAATTAACGAACGTGGCAGTACTTCACCTTCGCGCCGTAACAATAGTTCAAGTAAGCTAAACTCTTTATTACTCAATAAAATACGCTTGCCTGCACGTTGTATTTTTCGCTTTGGAATATCCATTTCTAAATCAGCAACTATCAGTATATCGTCAACTGTTTGTACTACACCACGGCGAATAAGAGTGCGTACTCTTGCTAAAACTTCAGCAAAAGCAAAAGGCTTTATTAAATAGTCATCAGCACCAAGTTCGAGCCCCTTTACTCTATCGTCTATACTATCGCGAGCAGATAAAAATAGTACTGGGGTTTTGTTATCTGCTTCACGTAGCGACTGTAAAATTTTCCAACCGGATACGTCAGGTAACATGACATCAAGTATTATTACATCAAATAAGTCGGTCATTGCTAGGTGATGACCGTCAAGTCCATTGCGCGCCAAAGAAACCTGAAAACCAGCTTCACTTAGCCCCTGTTTTAAATAATCTCCTGTCTTTGATTCATCTTCAACAACTAATAAGCGCATACAATTCCTTCATTAAAGTCCTAACAACTACCTCTGCAAATATTATGCAGTATCTGTCACTACAGCAACATGACACCAACATTACAACTTTGTAATGTTCGCGTCATGTTTAAGACAGGTCTATTTTCTATACTCAATACATATTCTGGTATGAAGGAGTAAGGAAATGGGGTTTAAAAAGTCATCACAACAGGTTAGCACACCACGAAGACGATTTGTTCAAGGCTTAATTGCAGGAGGTGTACTTGCTGCTTTTCCGAGTGTATTACATGCTGCATCATCTTTAGTAACAGGAACAATAACAGGCACTGTGCCCGAACTTAGCGGCAAAGTAATTGATCTGGTTATAGATGAATCGCCGGTTAACTTTACTGGCGTAGTACGTATGGCGACAACTATCAATGGCTCTATACCCGCCCCTACCTTGCGCCTCAAAGAAGGCGATGACGTTACTATTAGAGTAACAAATAAGTTATCAGTACCGAGTTCAATTCATTGGCATGGCATTATTTTACCGTACCAAATGGATGGCGTACCTGGTATCAGTTTTAAAGGCATTATGCCTGGCGAAACCTTTGTTTATAAATTTAAATTACAACAAAGCGGTACATATTGGTATCACTCACATAGTGGCTTTCAAGAAATGACTGGCATGTACGGTGCATTAATTATTGAACCGCGAGAAAAAGATATTATTAGTGCAGATAACGAGCATGTTATTCAATTATCTGATTGGACTGATGATGACCCAATGGCGCTGTTCCGCAAATTAAAAATACAGAGTGATGTATTTAACTTCAATCAGCCCACTGTTCCAGAATTTTTTGATGACGTTTCAAATAGCGGTGTTTCGAATGCTTTGCAACGCCGCAAAATGTGGAATCAAATGAGAATGAATCCTACAGATTTAGCTGACTTATCTGCATCAGCAATGACCTTTTTAATGAACGGTAGTACGCCAATGTCAAATTGGCGAGGAATGTTTAAAGTTGGAGAAAAAGTAAGACTTAGGTTTATTAATGGCTCAAGCAATACTTTTTTTGACGTTCGTATTCCAGAACTAAAACTAACAGTTGTACAAGCTGATGGGCAAAACGTTGAACCAGTGACAGTTGATGAATTTAGATTCGGCCCTGGTGAGACCTACGACGTAATTGTTGAGCCTAAAAATGATGCCTATACGATTTTTGCTCAAAGTATGGATCGCTCTGGTTACGCAAAAGGAACTTTATCAAGCTCGCCTAATATTGATGCGCCAGTACCTGCACTTGACCCTGTTGAATGGTTAACGATGACCGATATGATGGGCAATATGACCCACGGCGGTGAGCATTCTGCAATGGCAGGTATGGCTGGCATGTCAGGTATGAACTCTAAAGAAATGGATCATAGCGCTATGGATCACGGTCCAATGGCGATGGATCATAGCAAACATGGTATGTCTGAAAACCCATTAGCGGTTGCCAGCTCTAAAGTGCGTCATGCAAAAACGGAGTATGGAGCTTCAGTTGATATGCGCGTTGATATGCCGAGAACAAATCTTGATGATCCTGGTATTGGTTTACGTAAAAATGGTCGTCGTGTTTTAACACTTGCAGATTTACACTCACTTGAAGGGATCACTAACCAGCAAGAGCCAGAAGCTGAAATTGAGCTGCATTTAACCGGAAATATGGAACGTTATAGCTGGTCATTTGATGGCTTAGAATTTGGTAAAAGCACGCCAGTGCATATGAAGCATAACCAACGTTTAAGAGTTATTTTACAAAACGATACCATGATGACGCACCCTATGCATTTGCATGGTATGTGGAGTGATTTAGAAAACGAGCAAGGT
>NZ_JAKGAW010000087.1:0-7282 GCF_021532475.1 Pseudoalteromonas sp. APAL1
CTTGATAAGCTTTTCTGCTCAATTGATTGACTGCTTTCATGCGGCGCGTATCCGTATTCCAGATGACGCCGTCTATTCCGGGCGTTTTACTGCCTTTGTTTTGTGATACTCGCTTAACAGCAAGAAGTTTTGCCGAATGCGAGTGAGTCAGTATCCACTGCAACGCTTTCGCTTTGCCGTGTTTACTTTCTCTTGTTGCTTTTGCAATACGCATCTGAAGCTTTAAAACGTGTGACTCAACAGTTTTCCAATTTATGGATTGCCATTGAGCACTGTCAGAAGAGGCACTAATCTCTTTTGAAATCATCATTTGCGTTTCTCCTTGAATAAAGTTCTTCAAATTCTCTTGCAACGGAAGACCAGTCGGAAGTCAGCTCACTTTCGTGCCAGACAGACGTCTGTATCTGCATCATTACAATCCAGCCTTTGCTTTCTCCAACATCCTCTACCTGCATCACTATCGGCTATATAAGCTTTCCCAAAGGGAGTGATACAGGCTTACCGTGTTCCGTATGCTGCGCAATGTCAGGTTAGATGCCCGCTATAGTGCGGAGAGTTCAGTGATCACGAAAGAGCATGGGGCAATCTCTTTCCGACTCTCGCGCCTTTTGGCTACAGCGTATTAACCACTTCCGCTGTTTCATCATATAACGCACCTTACGCGGATTCACTTATGTTCATCATACTGACTGCCTAGCACTCACCCGATTTGTGGTTATCAGGAGGATCGTCCTCTCACGATTAAGATCCCGATTGGCGCATACCAACCTTCGTTACATTGTCAGAGCCGCTACTTTATTCAGGCTCCTAGGATCATCTGGTGATACAGATGGTTCACTCATTAAGCGGTGAACAGCGCTTCATACGACTTCACGTCGCACGCCCCAAAATGAGTTAAAGTGAATGCTCTAATGACGGCTTTGAGCGAATAGCGGTCATTAGAAAATTATTTTTCAACACTGATTTTGTGTCCAATTGCTATGTGTTTCTCCTATATTCAGGAAAACAACCCATTTGGTCGTTTTTACCTTTTTCATAATCTCTATAATGATTAAAAGTTTATCTGTAGCAACAAGTTAGTTAGTGTGGTAGAACTGGTACAATGATAAAAATGACCCGCGGCTCGGTAGAAAAACGACCCAATGAGTCGATATTAAATTGTTAGCTTCCAAGGAGTAAAATGCAACCAATTTGGATTGACAAGATAGAAGTTGCTAGACGACAGATTACTGAAGCAGTGACTCTGTTTTTTGAGTTACGTGATTTTGTAGTGATTCATACTGTTATTGCATCTGCTCATCAGGTGTTAATTGATGTGGGCAAAGAGCAAGGAATAGTAAGTGTAGTCAAGAACCCAAAAGGCATGACGAGAGAGGAATTCAGGAAGCATGTAAGAACTGTCAATGAACCTTATAATTTTTTCAAACATGCAGATAAAGATCCTGAAGGAAAGATAAATATCGCTCCAATTGAGAGATTTACATCTGATTTCATGCTTGATGCAATACTAATGCTTCAAAATATTTCGGGTGAAATTCCTCTCGAAGCAAAGATCTTCTGGAGTTGGTTTGTCAGTACATACCCAGATGAGCTCAGCGATTGTCCTGAAGATGGAGCCCTTAAGCACCTGATGTCTTTAGGGCTAAATGAGTGGGATTTTCCTACAATCAGGCAGTTTCTAACATTTGGTGAAATCATGCAGGAGGCTAACAAGTAAATCCAGGTGACGCCTAGGCCGCACCTGATTTAGGCGTTAGCAATTTAATTTAGCATTTAGAAAATCTTTTAACCCCTTTTGGTGTGTTCGAACGTTATTAAAAAACAATAATTAAAATTTCAGGAAAATATGAACAATAAAGTCTTTAAACCCCTCATCGTTAGCTCACTCGTTCTATGCAATTATGTCAGCGCTGCAGATTGTTATGATGTGTCACAAAATATTGCCAAACAACTTGAAGATAACTACGTCATTGAAAATACAGCAACAAGGTTAGCTCAGTTAATACGTTCGCAAGTATTTTTATCTGGTTGTGAACGTCAAAAGTCATCTGAAGATATTGCTGAATTTATGACCTTGGAATTAAACAAGATTGCAAATGATAAACATCTTTCTGTTGTTTATGATCCAAATTGGGTTAGTGAATTGAAAGATTATCGTTCGTCAGCACAAACTGAGGCGTTTGCTGATAGTCGTGTCATGGAGACTCCTATAGACAACTATGGTTTTAAAAAGGTTGAATTGCTTGATGGCAATATTGGTTACCTCGATATAAGAGCTTTCTCTGACAGTCACTTAGGAGGTGAGACGCTTGAAAATGCGATGAAATTTTTACAGCATGCCGATGGTATCATTATTGATTTAAGGAACAATTATGGCGGTAGTCCATTTATGGTGACTTCCTTAGCAAGTTACTTCTTTGACCTAGATACAGTCCATTTATCAACTTTTGAAAGCCGTGAAAACGGTGTGTTAACTCAAACGCAAGATTGGACTTCGCCATATGTACCAGGTCCTAGGTTTAAAGATACTCCTCTTTATATCCTCACCAGCAGTAATTCTGCATCCGCTGCAGAAGGCTTTAGCTATTCAATGCAAAGTTTGAATAGAGCTACCATTGTTGGAGAGGTAACTGCTGGCGCCGCTCATGGTAGAAGTACTGAAATAGTAAATAATGATTATATTCTCACTTTACCATCCACACGACCTGTAGATCCAAGAACAAATGACAACTGGGAAAGAAAGGGGGTGAAACCAAATATTGAAACAAGTAGTGATAATGCATTTTATGTTGCTTATGCAGAGGTGCTTAATTCCTTAATCAAAAGTAATAGTAAAAACCTTGGTTTGCATCAATGGGTCTATCCATTGGTTAAAGCAAAATCGAGCCAATACCAGCCAAGTCAGAGTGATTTCAATCAGATAGTAGGTACGTTTGGAGAGCGCAAGATATTCCAAAAAAGTGGTAAACTCTTTTATCAATATTCAAATGATCCGGCGTTTGAAATTGAGTTACTTGATAAAAAGACCATTGTTTTTAAAGCGTTTACTGAAGCAAGACTGCAAGCAATATATAAAAATAAGCAAGTCATTGCATTGAAAATGCTCTCTTTGGGTGAGGATGAAAGAGTGTTTCAGAGAACGATGTAAAAATTGCTAACAAGGCTGTTAACACGGACAAAAAATAGTTGGCTTTGATTGTACCTAACAAAATTCTAGCCAACTATTTTTAGCTGGTTACAACGGCGTGAAGATCCGCTTTTGGCACAGAGTCATCCTTCGGCGCTAAATTGTTTCTGTCCAACTTCAAGTTCATCGGATCTTGGTCGGCACATTTATGCCCGTTTCTTGATAGAGTCGTTACTCTGTTCAGATTATTGTACTGAGTATTAAAAAACATTGTTTGTTATTAGTTTCAAGCTGGTGTTTAATACATCCTCTTAGTGCATTCCGCAGCCTGATTCTTGCATAAAAGTTTGCTTAGCCAAGCGCCTACTCTAAAAAGTGGTTCAGACAAATCCTTTTATCGATTTATTTCCTCTACTTTTCAGCCTCTATCTAAATTTGCTTGGTGCTTTAAATGTTGAATAAACATCGAGATCTTTTTTGCCAATTGTTTTCTGGAAGCGTAAAAGATATACAAAACCAAATCTTCAGGCTCATATTCCATTTTTACTATTTCCAGAGAACCAGCATCTATTTCATTACGACAGAATTCGGTGGGCAGTATAGCAAACCCCAGAGCAGCTAATGTGCCAGATTTAGCGAGATGCCCGCTATTGACCTTAAATGAAGACTGTACTTTTTGAGTAATAAGCTCACCTTTAGTATTTTTGAAAACCCAAGGTGCTCCATGTAACGCAGTAAAAGTATTGATACATGGGACGTGTTTCAAGTCGGTAACCTGAAAAGGTCTGGGAGAGGTCTTTAAGAGTTTTGGGGATGTCACAACAGAGCTTGGCCAACGCTTTATCTCCTTAGCTACCCAATTATTATCTTCGAGCTTTCCTCTGTGAAAACTTAAAATCACGTCAAACCCATCAAGTAAATCCTCTTTCGGGCTGATACTTGTATCGCAACATAGTGAAATTGAGGGATGCTTGGTACAAAAAGACACGACTGCTTGAGCTAAAGCAGGCGAGTCTGGCATTAAAACTCTAAGCTGCCCAACGACCTCATGAGAGTGCTGTGTCACTTCCTCAAGAGCATCATTAAGTTTGTCAAACAATGGCTGTGTGCGTAAGTAGAGATGTTCTCCTGCATCTGTTGGAGCGATTCGGCGTGTGGTTCTGTTAAATAGTCGTATATCCAGTCGCTCTTCGAGCAAAGCAACATGACGACTGATATTTGATGTAGGCAAACTTAAAAATTCCGCAGCACGTTTGAAGCTGTTGTTCTCATAGACACAGTGAAAACTTTTTAGCCACTGCTGGTCAATTTTATCAAGCATCTTATTTAATCCCATAATATTGGATTATCAAACCAATAAAGCACACTTTATTACCAAAAATAGGCCTATACAATACTTATCACTAAAGTTATATGAAAAGGTTTCCGATGAGTTGGTTAGAAAAACTGTTAGATAAGAAGAATATAATCAGTACACGTAAAGCTTCTATCCCAGAGGGAATATGGACTAAATGTCCATCCTGTGATCAGATATTATATCGCATTGCCCTCGAAGAAAATTTAGAGGTGTGCCCAAAATGCGATCATCATATGAGGATGTCAGCATGCCGCCGCTTAGACAGCTTTTTAGATAAAGGAGAGCGAATTGAGATCGCGAGTGAACTTGAACCGAAAGACTTTCTACATTTTAAGGATCTGAAACGCTACAAGGAACGCCTTGCTCTAGCCCAGAAAAGTACTGGGGAAAGGGATGCCTTAGTTGCGATGAAAGGAAAACTTATGGGCTTACCTGTTGTTGCCTGTGCATTCGAGTTTTCTTTTATGGCAGGGTCGATGGGCTCAGTTGTAGGTGCACGTTTTGTTCAGGCAGTTGAAGCTGCTGTAGATGCAAATTGTGGATTAGTTTGCTTTTCTGCCAGTGGTGGCGCTCGTATGCAAGAATCTCTGATATCGTTAATGCAAATGTCAAAAACTAGTGCTGCGTTAAATCGGTTATCCAGTAAAGGCTTACCATATTTTTCTGTATTAACAGACCAAACATTGGGTGGCGTTTCAGCGAGTCTAGCCATGCTAGGAGATATTAACATTGGCGAGCCGAAGGCAATTATCGGCTTTGCTGGACGTCGCGTGATAGAACAAACTGTTCGGGAGAAATTACCTGTGGGCTTTCAGCGGAGTGAGTTCCTCTTAGAGCATGGCTCTATAGACATTATTATTGATAGGCGTGAAATGCGCAAACGAATTGGTGGATTGTTGGCTAAAATGACAAATACAACTATTCCTTTAAATCCATAGCTTATAGGTACTGTGGCGAAGCAGAACTAGCCAACAAGATAAAGCTCATTCAAATGGGTTTAAAACATTTAAAGGTATTCAAAGTTATAAAGCCATTTATGCCCAAAACTTTCTTTCCATCGCGACCACCGCCAATAAAGGTGGTTTTCGACGTTTTGGATACGAAAATTACCTGAAAGCAGGATTCGACTATGTGCTGCCAGTCAGATGAGGCTAAAGCCTATGCGTCTAAGCTGTAATGTAAGCTCAAATAGGCTACCACACGAACAAAAATGTGTATTCACAGCTATATTCCATATAAGAAAAGTTAAAACTTGCCCAATTCAACTAAGCACTGCTTTCGAAGACCGCAAATTTCATTGAACAATGATTTATTAAACCTCACTCGAACAGCAAAACCATTACCATATGCAACAATACCTTGCGGTGCAGGTAGATACCATTTGTTCAGCATTCCCATATACAATGTAATTTGAGCTCTTTCATATAAATTTACTCCAGTATAGTTTCGAGACTTAAACTCACATACAACAAACCTAAGCTTTAATAGATTGAAGAATAGGGCATCTGGCATACCGACTAGATTCTTATTTTCTACCTTTATTGGTTTTCGCCCCCCAACATCACCACCAAGAAATAGATAATAAAGAGGCACTTGTAGCTTTCTCTTAACGCTATACCCTTTTGCAATAAGTACGATCACTACGATAGAGAAAACTAGGAAAATTTGAATAATAAGTAACATATGAAACCTATAATAGTTAAAAACACAGCGCGTATTAGATTTGAACTTTTACCTGCCCGGGCGTGCTCTCGCGTGCCTCTTTTAGCCAGTTTTTTATCGAATGCACCACCTTTAGCTTTCCTAAATAATTCTCTATCTGAGTAATAAAGGGCTAATTGGGAGACTGGTATTGATTTTTTTGGGTTCATTTACACCTCCTTATGCCACTCATTATTTCACGCAAAAAAATTGAGGCAGAGATTAAAATCGAGAAAATTGAGTTTTTTTTGAATTCCAGCGCAATTGTTTAACCAGGGTTTAATGGAAGACATACAAACACTAAAACAAGGCAAAGCTGTGATTTATTTAAACCAAGTCGATCTAAAAAAACTGGTCCAAGAGCAACTATCTAAGTCTGGAATAGTTGATGCTTCTACGTATAGCTATGTAAATGAACTAAGCAAGTTGCTCTCTGATCACCGGCATGAAGCTCTATCTCTGGCACTTATAGGGGAGCTGAAGCATAAAGCTAATTACTTAACTGACTTAGCTGAAAAATCGATGCGAATGTATTTCATCCACTTTCTGGAGGATATTGTGATGGGAATAAACTCAAGAGCTGCAGTGGACATCAAAGTTCGATGTGAATACTGTTCCGGGTTAGCATCACTTTCAGAATCAAAGCACATATTCAAAGGTAAAGATCACGGTTTAATTTATCTTTGTGAAAACTACAAATCAGGATGTGATTCATACGTTGCAGTGCACAAAGGAGATAACTTACCTCAAGGAACCCTGGCTAATGCCGGCACTAGAAGCGCAAGACAAAAGGCACACAAAATATTAGATGTACTTTGGAAAGAGTATGGTTTTGCAAGAGTTGATGTGTACAGACAGTTGGCTAACTACCTAGAAGTTAAACCTAATGATTGTCATATTGGTAAATTTACCGAGCAACAATGTGAATCAGCGGTGAACTACCCAGCGACATCGGTTCACTCTCATCACTGGGCTTCTACAGTCTAGCTTAACAGCTAGGCAGCTTCTTTTTTCTCAGATCCAAAATCCAACTTCGATAATTCGAAGACTTTCGTTTTAACAGATTGTTTCTGCTGAGATGCGGGTGTTACCCTTGC
>NZ_JAKGAW010000088.1:0-6163 GCF_021532475.1 Pseudoalteromonas sp. APAL1
TAACGAGGGCTTGATTATAGTGAGACCAGTTTGTGATTTTGCTCATTGTTGTTGCACGGGCTAGTAGGATATAGATGATCTGATCACAGGCTGGCAAGATAGTTCAAACTTTTAGGAAACAACGCCGATGTCAACATACTTTCATCTCAAATGAGAATTGTTAGAGTATGGCTTTCATACTGCCGCATTAAAATTCGTGATGATGAACTGCGTTAGTGGATATAATAGAAATGGCAAAATTAGTTGGAAAGATGCTAATAATTATCAGTTAATGCATGTCTACTCAGCTTCTCATACTTGAAAGAAGTGTTGCTTGTTTTGTGAATAGTGATGAGCTATGCCAGTTGAATAGCACCATTACAAGTCTAAATACTTAGTATAGCTAAAGTTGTTAGTAATTTAGAAATTCATAATGTTTAAAATTTTAAAAATTGATCGTAGAATTAAAAAAATTCTGTGTAAGACACTTTAAACAAATGTCCCAAGATAAATACGTATCAATTACAGAAGCAGCAAGATATGCTCGAGAGAAAAAGTTATCCTCAATTAAAGAATGGCTTGAGGCCAGTGAAGGTGATGAATTTCCAGAGTCTATGCCTAAGCGCCCACCTAATGTATATGGCTGTAAATGGTCAGAAGTTTTAGCTCCTAAAAACTCACCTGGTTGTGGGCGATTCGTTGAGTTTCATGAAGCTTGTCGAATTGCTCGGACATTGGGTGTTGAGACGATGACGCAGTTTAGGGAGTTGAGTAAAGAGGGTGGTAGGCCTGCTAATATACCATCAAATCCAAATCTTCATTACAAAAGTGAATGGAAAGGTTGGGTTCATTTCTTAACTGGAAAAACTGAGTAAAGATTTAAGCTGTTATTAGTATTAATCATCAGTCTTTTTTCAAATCTGTTTTTATTTCAAGCACGCAATGGAGTTGTAGTTAATACTTAGACTGCTAATGGTAGTATGTCATGTCGGAGTTTTGTCACCTAGCAGAGCCACTATTTTGGTTCGAGAATCGGAAAACCAAACCTTCAGCCGTAAAAACTAACTCCACTTTCCCTAAATTATCTGTCAAAAATAGATTTTTTTCAGGCATTTCTGAAATCCATTTCAAGTAAATTAATAATCTCAACTTGATAGATTTTCAAATTTTTACCAAATTCAAAAAGGAATTCTATTTAGAATAACAACTTACTTTGGGTTCTAAAATGCTATTTCGTAAACTATTACTACTAGCCTTGGTATATATATCTTTAAGCACTAAAGCTGAAACCACAATACATGTTGATCCTGTAAACACCTTGTCTTCTAAAAGCTTACTAAGTAGTAAAACGGATGAGCCGTTTACAATAATAAAGGTACCAACATTGTACACCTTGGAGGGAAATAAGGCTTTTGGTGAACAGCAGATTACATTTAAGTTACATAGTGACGCACCAAGCTCTGTTGTTGTAAATGGAATTACTGTAACAAAAGGGCAAATTGTTCAATTTGATAAGGCTGTTAACTCAGCTGGCGGTCTAGATATTCCAATTTACCCAGGGGAAGTTGGAGCATCAGGAGCTGCAAATTATACCATCACTCTAAGTGTCAAAGGGGCAACATGTCCTGAAGGCTACATTTTATCTGGCGGAATGTGTTACAGAACCACGACTCAACCAGCAATTAAAGTATGTCCATCAGGTTATTTGTACAGTATCAATTCGGGTGATTGTTCTAAAACATACACAGTAGACGCCACTAAGAACTGCCCTGCAGGTACAGCGTATTCAAATGGTGTATGTATGGGTTCATCTAGCTCGCCAGCAAGTTCATCATGCCCGGCTGGATATACGCGCTCAGGAAGCAACTGTTATAAAGATATTCAAATTGATGCAACTAAAAATTGCCCAGTTGGTACCACATACTCAAATGGTTTATGTCTAGGTTCATCGAGCTCGCCTGCAAGTTCATCATGCCCTGCTGGATATACGCGTTCTGGTAATAGTTGTTATAAAGATGTTCAAATTGATGCATCTAAGAGTTGCCCTTCTGGATATTCGAATACTGGTTCTGGTTGTGTGAAAAATGAATATGGTACTCCAGCGTACTCGTGTCCATCAGGTTATACATTAAATGGAACTAAGTGTGAAAGAAAAGAATATGCCTTCAAAGTATACGTATGTCCGGCAGGTCAGACTGCTTCAC
Organism: Pseudoalteromonas sp. APAL1; assembly: GCF_021532475.1. Lineage (NCBI taxonomy): Bacteria > Pseudomonadati > Pseudomonadota > Gammaproteobacteria > Alteromonadales > Pseudoalteromonadaceae > Pseudoalteromonas > Pseudoalteromonas sp. APAL1. Next base: position 2,184 of record NZ_JAKGAW010000088.1, read on the forward strand.
CGGATGTAACGTCATACCCAATGAAATATTATTGTTACTCCAACGGTGTCAGCATGGGTGAAACAACAACTAAAAGTTGCCCTGCAGGATATGTAAGCGACACAAGTCGATATCCATTCGAATGTTCAGCTACTGCATCAGTGGCATCAGTTGCCTCTTGTCCAAGTGGATATACTTCTAGTGGCTCTAACTGTGTTAAATCAACAACAGTTTCATATAATTACTCTTGTCCATCACAATACAGTTTATCAGGGTCGAAATGTAACAAGAGAGATAATGCGAATTTAGTTTACTCATGTCCGGCTGATGGTAAATTAAATGGTACTAGCTGTGTTAGCTCCACATCTACAGCTGTGACTTACTCTTGCCCGTCACAATTTAGTTTGTCAGGGTCGAAATGTAATAAGAGAGAGAATGCGAGTTTAGTTTACTCATGTCCGGCTGGTGGCTCACTAAGTGGCACTAGCTGCGTTAGCTCCACATCTACCGCTGTAACTTACTCTTGCCCAACAGATTATATTTTATCAGGGGAGCAGTGTAGTAAAACTGAAGAAGTTCCAAGTACCAATACTTGCCCTACAGGTTGGAGCCTAGAAGGGGAGGAGTGCACCAAAACCGAATCAGTTGCACCATAACGCTTTTCGCCAAGTCCAATTTTAAAAATTGGACTTGGTTTTAAAACACTTCAACCTGAAACATTTTAAAAAATAGATTAAATTTAAAATTTACTCTTTTTTCCCGCCTTTTAATTAGAAACAAGCTGTAAATTATAAGTAGTTATTCGACCTTGGTATTTTACATATGTCATTGAAAGATATTAAAAATCAAATTCAAAAGGCTTTAAATGTATTTTTAATGCCTTATCCAGAGCTAATTAAAAATGGGGTTGGGACCACTAAACAAGAAATGAATGACATTGGTTTTGCTATTTTCTCGGAGCTGAAGTCTGCAATGGATATCATTTCTGAATTAGGAAAAACACCAATCGTAGAGCCCATGAATTTAAACCAATTCACAATTCCTGCAGATGTATTTTTAAAAAATGAAGATGTAAGAAACGCAATTCTAAAAAACAATCCTGATTTCACTTTAGAATCTTTAGCTGAAATGAACGGCCTATTTATAAACCCAAAAACAGGTGATGTGTTTAAGAAACATGCTCAGCTAAGGATTTAATATGGAACTAAATTTGTCAAAAGGTTTTGCTGAAGCAGAGAAAAATTTAAAGTCTGCTCAATCATTATTGCTTGCTAAGTATGATGTCTCTTGGATATCCAACCCGGAAAAAATAGATTTAGATCGAATAACGTTAATAGATAAAGAAACTTTAACCGAAATTAATGACGCACTTGAAATGATCGCTCAAGCCAAAGATGCTCATGAATTAGAGAGGGTATTATGAAAACTCAGTTCTTAACTTGGTTTTTAATTGGAGTAATTATATTTTTTTTGGACTTCATGAAATTTGATACAGAAAATATAAAATGGCTGTTAGCCGTAGTGGTTGGTGAATTTATAATTGCCTTTATTTTCTTATCAAGTAAAGTTGGTGGTTTTAAGTAATTACTAATAATTCAATTACTTAAGTCCGATACTGGTTAGTATCGGACTAATCTCCCGATTCGAAAGTTAATATGCTCTTACTAATAACTCTCACTTAGGAACTAAAACATCCCCTTATACCTAGATAAATCTTTTTAATTAATAGAGTCTAATTTCCCAAGATTCTATTTTACAGTTGATTTAACATAACATATTAATTGCATAAATGGGCATTTACACAAGTTAAGTAAGGGTGTATAAATGTACAGTGCTTATGTTTTCGTATGAATTTAAATTATGAACAGCAGATTGGAAAAGATTATCGATTTAAAACAGCCTCAATTACCGGCTACCAAGATTAAACAAAAATTAAATGAGATTTATGTAAACCCTAAATGTCCGATATTTAATTATGTTAACTCTTTGGCGGCGGATACATCCAAAGAGACCGTCACTCGATGTTTGCAAGCAATTGCAAAACATACCGGCTACGCAGATTTTTATGAAATTAAATGGGCAGAAATTACTTCAACTGATTTGAATAGCCTTATCCATAACCTAAAAGCCAAGGAACTATCTCCAAAAACGATTTCATTATATGTATCCGTTGTAAAGGGTGTGTGTGAGCATGCCTATTTGTTAGGGCAGATTTCTAGATTGCAGCTAGACGGTATTCTAAAAGTGAAAGGAGAAACCGGCTCTAGAATAAAAAAACATCAGGTAATTTCTCGTTCTAGTTTCCAAGGGCTTTTGGAGAGAATAGCAAGCTCAAACCCAACTAATAGAAATAAAATGCTTAGAGATTTGGCGCTTTTTCATATTTTAATTGGTACCGGGTTAAGAAGAAGTGAGTTGGCCACAATAGAAATTTCATCATTAGTCTTAGAGCTTAGTAGCGAAAATAGAGTTACAGTAAATACTCAGTATTTGAAGATTATTGGTAAAGGTAATAAGGAAAGATATGTTGCGATCCACCCTATTACAAAAATTGCTTTGGAAGACTGGTTGAACGTTCGAGGCATAGAGCCTGGTCCTTTATTTGTCAAAGTGCCACGTAGTGGAAATATTGATGTTGAAAATAGTAACCCTTTAACTGGCAGCGCTATTTATGAACTTTGTAAAAAATATAACACTGTTGCTCCCCATTCCCTAAGACGATCATACGCGACTTGGCTCGATGAAAAAGGCGTAAAGATAAGCAGAATTAGTAAACTGCTTGGCCATTCTAAAGAAGTTACAACTGCAATGTATATTGTAGATGAAGATTCAAAGGCATTTGAGGATGTATTAAATAATTTGTTTTAATCTCAAATCTTTTGTTCTTGATTGTCTTTATTTGGTACAATTCACTGAAATATATAAGTTTATTGCCTAACAAAATGTGACAAGGATCAACATATTTTTATTTGTTCATTTTAAATTTATCTTTTTTTGTTAGAATATAATGTAGTGAATTTATAAGAACAACCAAACATGGCTGATACATACTTTAAAAATCTAGATAATGACTCAAAGAAAAAATACGTCTCGCAAGTTTTAGAACGATGCAAACAGGTGTGGGGTGTTGATGAGCTACATGAAATTGAAGATGAAAATGGACGTCGCGCCTTAGGGCATAATGCGAGCACTATGAAAATGTGGTTGAGTCGCCCTTCTATGCCATGGGATTTTATTTTAACTACTGCAATTAAAAAAAATGTAAGCCTGGACTACCTTCTTTTGAACATAAATGAAAACACGAGCCTAGAAGATGTTAGACCAGAAGAGCTTCTTGAAACTGTTAATAAAATAGTTGCAGGTTCATTAGAGGAAAGTGCGGATTTCGGCATTATTGATCCTACTTTTGTTCCAACAATTACTAAAAAGATTAAAACTTCATTAGAAGATGCTCTAACGATTAAAGCTAAACCGTCCAAATCAGCCTAGAAAAAATCAAATTAGCAGTAAAAGATCCACCTTCTAAAGAAGGTGGCTTTGCATTAGCCCCCTAGAAGGGGGCGTTGTTTACTGCAGTGTTAACTGCGCCTGCTCTTGCACCTCTTCCTTTTCTTGGTGCCTGACATACCGTCTTATTATTTCTTCATTTATCCCTACAGTATCTACGAAGTACCCCCTCTGCCAAAAATGGTTTCCCCATAGTTTGTTTTTCCTTAAGTATGGATATTTGCTAAATAGCTTTAACGCTATTTTTCCCTTTAAAGCACCCATTAGTTTCGAGACTGATAACTTCGGCGGTATCTTTACTACCAAATGAACATGGTCAACCTGCACATTTAACTCGACTACTTTGCACCCTAACTGCTCACAATACACTTGTATGCACCTGTAAACATCTCTGCCTACTTTGTTCTTCAATATTCTGAACCTATACTTTGGTGTCCAGACTATATGATATTGACATCGCCAATACACATGCGATGCTTTCTCGTATCTACTCA
>NZ_JAKGAW010000089.1:0-5849 GCF_021532475.1 Pseudoalteromonas sp. APAL1
TACGTTTAAATCTTCGAACACTAAAATATCATTTTCATTGGTTATCTGTCGTGAAGTTTTGTGCGCAAAGTCCAGCCTTTGCCTTGAGATTTTTCCGTGTAATTTATTGATGCGTTGTTTTGTTTTTTGCCAGCGATTTGAACCTTTGGTTCGACGTGCAAGCTGGCGTTGCAATTGATTTAACTTCTCTATTGCTTGCCTTAAAAACTTCGGATTGTCGGCCACGAAACCGTTCGAACCAACCACCGTTTGCTTTGAGTTGATGTCAAAGCCAGTGATCGTTTCCAAAACTTGTTTAGCCGTTTTGCATTCCACTTCCTGAGTGATACTGCATTCCCATTTTCCGTGACGATATTGAACAGTGACGGTCTTAATTTTGCTCACTAGCTCACTAGCTCACGATGCAGAACGATTGGCACTTTGCCGACCTTCGGAATACTGATAGCGCCATTTTCGATTCGAATGCAATTGGCATTATTAACGGCTCGAAACGAGTCGTTGTGAAGTTTTTTCTTTTTGTATGAGACTTTATGCTTTGGAAAGCGCTGCAAACGAACCTTTGAAAAAGCATTCTTAACAGCAGTTTCTAAATCGCGAGCAACCTGCTGAGCCGCTGCTGAATCAAAAGATTTAATCCACGCAAACTCTTCGAAAGGCTTTAATTCCTTAAGAAGCGAGGCCATTTCTTTGTAAAACAAGAACGTCTTATCGTACTCATATCGACGCATATTTTCAGACAACAACAGATTCCAAATGCCACGCGCTGTCGCACCAAACTCAATAAGCTTAGCTTCTTGCTCTGGGGTAGGATTTAGCCTGTAGTTGTATCTGAGCGTCTTTTTCATATGCTGTATAGACTACTGTATAAGGTCGAGTTATCAAGTTGGAATATGAAACTAAATCTCACTGCAAATATTTAATTGCACTTCATTTAATTCTGGTAGTTAAGTACAGAAAACCTTTACTAAACGGAAATCTGGAATAGTGAAAATGAAAAGCTCACTATCATTACCATCGATCTATCAATTGAACGCTGTATAAAGCAACGAATAGCCCATAGAAGCTTACCATTAGTTTTGGAAAGTGGTTTTTTACAAGAGCCTATTACAAGTGAGCACATAAATTCATGGTGTGATGCATTCGATGAGGAAGATTACGAAGATGTTTCATTTCGACAACACCATGTCATTGTGAAGTCTTGATATGTGACAAACTTTATTCGTTAAGGTTGGTATATATCAACCTTAACCTTAGATCAGTATTTTACCAACCTAAGGCTTTATCATGCCTAAAACTAAGTATTTAGAGCTTTGAGTATCCTAAATTCATCTTAATTTGTTGATTAAACAAGCATATCAACCATCGAGTTAGTAAAACTCTGTTTTGTCCAAATCCATGAAAAAAAGCAAAAATCAGTAATTAATCTCCCCTTTTCACTCTATAGCCAAGATTACAATGACATGTATGTCAATTTAAAGAGTAAGTCACAATGTCACTAAAGAAAAAAATTACGGCTATTGGCCTATTAGCAACTGTAAGTCTTTTAAGCGTATCTTCAATGGCGAAATCAATTAATCCGAAAGAATTAAAACAAACTCTTTCTCAAAAAGGTGATATCGAAGGTATTCAAGAACTCCCTGTTGAAAACTTAATGCTGGTTAAGACTAAATCAGGACAAACATATTTTGTATCTAAGAATGGCCGCTTTGTATTTCAAGGGCAGTTAATTGATACATGGTTTAGGCGAACTATTGATGAATTGAGCGAAGCAAGAAATGCTCACCGTGTCCCTCTTGAAAAAATGGGCGTAAAACTAGATGAGCTTGCAACACTATCATTTGGTAACCAAGACATACCCAAGCAAGCAACAATATTCGTTGACCCTAATTGCGGATACTGCCACGCCCTGTTCAATAAAATTCAGCAATCTCCAGAAAAGTACAATGTTGACTTTGTACTAACAGCGATGCTGGGCAGCCAATCTTTACTAGAGTCCAAACGCCTAAATTGCGCTGTTGATAAATCTAAAGCTGTCATCGACCTTATGAACAAGACAAAACTAGCAACAGAAATGAGAGAAGACTGCGATGCAAAGGCTGTTCAAAAAGCACCTATCGTTATGGGATTGCTTGAGGCTAGAGGAACCCCATTCCTAGTTCGTGAAGATGGTTTAACCTTTAATGGGCTACCAAGCGATTTTGATGCATGGCTTGAGATGGAGTAACTAGCAATGAAAGAAATCTTTAAAATCAGCTCAATTCTAGCCATAGCCTCATTATTTTCTGGGTGTTCGGCATTTACGATTGGTGAAGAGGAATTTTCATGTGCAGGTAAACCGGAACTTGGTCTCTGTAAAGGGCCGATGGAGGTTTATGAGTTAACCAACAATCAAGACCAACTTGAGCACATGATGACTGCAGAATATGCAAAAAACGAAGGTGAAAAAAAGTCAAATTCAGAAGGAAACCAAAAAGTCATTTACGTTAATAGTGAAGGGGAAGACATCACATACGTATATGAACCAAGAAGTTTGCGAAGACAAAACGCACAGGATTATGACAAAGCCAACATTGTTGGTATCGCGAGCAATGACACAATGTCATATTCGAAACAATCACACGATGAGTTAGATGACTTAAGAACTTTCAATTACGTTCCAAATGATATCGCGCCAGAGCCTCTCGCTGTTCTAGAAGAAGCTAAAGCAATGCGTATTTATGTTGCTGCTTGGGAAGATAAGTCTGGAGATTTGAATATTCCAGGCTTCGTATATGTTGAATTACAACCAAGACGCTGGGTAACAGGCCATCAAGCTCAAATGCGCCCAAGTCGAGTATTACCATTTCAAACAATAAAGAAAAGCAAAGTAACAAGCCAAAGAAAAGAAACTATGGCCAAAGGTATCGATCCGTTGAGCATTTCTAGACCTCAGTCTGAGGCTAATAAGTAAAATAGGTGTATAGCATGCTGAATAAAATCCAAGAAGCTATCGAAAAGATATTGAATCCAGATATCGAAGAAACCCAGCAGAATTTTGCTGGCCCCCTTTGGCGAAGCACCATTGAAGATCAACAAAAGCTTCTCGGAGGTAATAAAGCCGCAGAATTAAACTGTGTAATGGAATATATTAAAGAATATCAAATGTTCTTAATGGAAGGCGGTTACATTGGATTTGTTATCGCCTGCCAACCAACTAACGGGGTAAACAACGAAATAAGAACAGCCTACGAAGGCTTTCTATCTGATGAGTTTCCTCACAACACATTAATTCAACTAAGCCTAGCTGCTTTACCACGAATAGATGGCTTTCTAAATGGTTACAGGCAACTACGAGGGAAGCGGATTGGTGGTGAAGACGGTGAGCTTGCTGATGCAATGAGCGAATCAGTAATTAATTATTACTCTAAAGCAAGAAAAGAGTCTCTTGATAAAAAATCAGGTATCCGGCCAAGAGATTTTGAACATTGGATCACAGTAAAAATCCCAGTTAAAAACTTTATCCCTTCCGATAAAGAGCTCAAAGAGTTCCTAGAGATAAAAGATAGAACATATTCAATATTCGAAGGGTTAGGCTTAGCCCCATTGATTTTAAATGATGAAGAATGGCTTTCAAGAATGCAGACTTTCTTCAATCACTCACCTAATGCACTTTGGCGAGATAAAGTAAAAATCAACAAGCTTGTCCCACTGGGTGCGCAAATATTAGAGCAGGGCGGAATAATTAACCGTGATGAATATGGTCTAGAATTTTCATCTTTAGATGAGAAATCAAATGGATTTGCTTCAGTCATGACCCTCAAGCAAACACCCGATTACTTAAACTACGGTGATATTATAAACCTGCTAGGTGATTGGCGTTTTGGCAAGCGAACGGTTGCTTGGAACCCATATTTAATGACGCTTAACGTACAGTTACCAAGTATTCATTCTGCAAATGAAGAATTTGATCGCCGTAACAAATGGCTAAAAAAACAAGCAAAAGGAAAAATGCTGGAGTGGGTTTCAACCTTAAAAGACCAAGCACAAGACTACTTTGCAATTGAAGATGAACTTAAAAACTCCAGATTATGTAAAATTAGCCTTAATTTAATAATCCTTGGTGGAAGTAAGAAAGAAACATTCACGGCGACTAGGAAATTGCAGGCATTCTTCAAGCGTAAAGAGTATAAATTCAACATAGAAACAATTTTGGCACCTAGCACCTTCTTAAACGCTTTACCTCTTGGCCTTGATGATGAATATATAAAATTATCAGACCGGTTTGATGAATGGACGGCAAAAGGGGCTGTATTTTTATTACCACATAGCGCGAGTTGGAAAGGAAACACTTCACGGCCAATTCTAGAGTTTGTCACGCGCTTTGGGCAAATATTCGGTTTAGACATATTTGAAACAGATGGTTCCTTTAATGCACTTATTTGCGCTCGCTCTGGAGCTGGTAAGTCATTTTTCAATAATAAGCTAATCACTTCATATCTAGGCTCTGGTGTTAAAAGCCGGCTTGATGTGGGCAGCGATACTGACGGCGCTCAAGTGTTTGTTATTGACAAAGGTCGCTCATATGAAAACTTAGCAAGCCAGTATAAGAATGCTCAATTCATTGACTTCAATGAGAACATGAAGTTTTCACTTGATCCATTTGCAAATATTGATGACTTTTATGGCAAAGAAGGTCAAGCAGCCATGGTTCATTCCTTGCTGAAAGCAATGGCGTCAGAATCAGGTGATTTAAGTGACTACCAATCTACAGAAATGCTTACAGTACTCACTGAGCTTTGGAACCTTAAAGGGAAAGATTCATCAATAACAGACTTTTCTGAGCTGTGTGAAAAGCACCAAGATGTTGAAATAAAGAGGATAGGGCGCCAACTAAAACCATGGTGTGAAGGCGGTATTTTTGGAGACTTTTTTGGTAAGAAATACCCACCAATAAACTTCAAATCACGATTAATCGTTTGTGAGATGGATGAACTATCCTCGCAACCTCACTTATCACAATGTGTTCTGATGAGCCTTATCAACGCAGCTCAACATGCAATGTTTTTATCAGGCAACAAACAAAGAAAACTTTTCATTCTCGATGAAGCTTGGGAATACCTTAAAGACAAGCCGGGTAAAGTCAATTATCTAGCCGAGTTCCTTGAAACTGGTTGGCGTCGATTCAGGAAAACACGTGCAGCTGGCATTTGTATCACACAGAGCTTACTTGATGCTTACCAAAGCCAAGCAGGGATGGCCATTGTTAATAATAGTCCATGGAAGTTTATGTTGGCCCAGGAACCGGAAGCCGTTGATAAACTCAAAGAGTTAAAAGCGTATGATGGTACAGATCAAGACTATGATTTAATGAAAAGCGTTCATACTGATAAGGGCCATTACTCAGAAATCTTAGTGAGATACGGGCAATCGAGGGAAATAGTTAAGCTATTTGTAGATAAAGAAACCCAACTAGTTTACTCAACAGATCCAGATGACAGGGAGTTAGTAGACAAGTTTAAGTCTCAAGGTTATTCAATTAAAAAAGCTCTAGAGCTTGCAAATAAAGAGAAGGGTAGGGGGTAGTTACCTTTGTACACACACGTATATTGAAATAGTCTTAGCTTGCTCTTTCTGGTTGGACTAATAGAACTTAATTAAATCTGACAGTCAATTGTGTACTAATTGCTGACCGTGGGACTAACAAGTTTCTGTCCTGAGGCGGGTTATGTAATTAACTCACCTTTGTCGGATAGACGACACCTGTTACCAAGTGTCGCCCTCCTAAGAACCGTACGTGCAACTTTCACTGCATACGGCTCAAGCCTTCACGAAGGCACCTAATTGGTACCCAGCAACTTATAAAGCAGCGA
>NZ_JAKGAW010000090.1:0-5337 GCF_021532475.1 Pseudoalteromonas sp. APAL1
AATTATGGCAGATAAAAAACTTGTTGATGCAAACCTATCGGTTGGCTTTGTGGCAAAACGCAGTGGCGTAAAAGTTTCAACCTTGCATTTTTATGAGTCGAAGGGGCTTATTCGCAGCTGGCGAAATAACGGTAATCAGCGCCGCTATAAACCCGATGTATTACGCCGAATTGCTGTAATTAAAGCTGCACAAACTATGGGCATAACCCTTGAAAACATTAAACAAACGTTAAGCACCCTACCTGATCAGCGTACACCCACTAAACAAGATTGGGCAGCTCTTTCAAAGGTATGGCAAACTCAACTAGATGAACGAATTCAATACATGCAGCGTTTACGCGAGCGCGTTAACGGTTGTATTGGCTGCGGCTGTTTATCAATGGCAAAATGCCCTATCTACAACAAAGACGACTATTTAGGTGAAGAGCACAGCGGCGCTGTGCTTTTAGAAAGAGATTAAAGTTTAGCTTTATTCAGCTCACACATACCTTAAATAGCAAAAGTATGCTCAGGCGCCTCCGCTATTTGAATATCAACTGTTTGCGGGCTTTTTGAGAGCTCGCAAACAAGATCGCTAAGCAACCCTTTAAGGGTATTACTATTTTCATGAATTGAAATACTTGTATACCAAAGCACAATACCTTCTGGAGTGCCATTTTCAAGGTAGATATGTTGAATAAGCGAGTCATTATCAAACATATTTGCAGGCTTGGCCGTTCTTATTAGCTTTTCATCAAAGCGAAAGCGGCCATTCTCATCAGTTATCGTCTCATCAATATATTCTTTACCATAAGTAAGAGAACGGATTACTTTTTGCTTTGCTACCGGCTTACCATTATCAAGTAAAACCCCTTGAACTGGGGCCGATAACAAAAAATCACTTTTATTGAACAAACCAAACATGCCTGCGAATACCTCAGTCGAAATAAAAAGACAAATAGCGACAAATGCTACCTTAACCAACTTCACTACCACACGGCTTCTCTATTTACTTGGCAATCTACAGGATCTAAGTAAGGTTTTAGCTCCTCAGGGAATCCGTGTTTTTCAGTTATATCTTTATCAATTTTGAAGTAATGCTCTATCGATTGATATAAGTGAGTACCAAGCGGGATGGATGTATCCATAAAGGTCATGGCTGTGGCGTATGCCAGTGAATCCCATTCACGATTTGAACCACCTACATAGAAAGTGGGCTTAGTGAAGCGATAATGTTTAGGGTATTTTAACGGCACCATGAGTGATACAAATACACGTGAGCCACCACGGGCTGAGCCGACGTTACGCTGATTTGCGTCATAGCAAACAATGTCTTCATACGGTAAGTAAAACGGTTTTCTAAACAAAGTATGCGGAGTTTTTACAAGGCCAGTATGGCGATTAAAGTAAAAATTATCTCGGTGCGCTAATATGGCGCGGTGTTTTAAAGTAAAATAACCCAAACCAAAGAGCGTCACATAGATTGAGGCCATAATCCAAAAATATTCAAGCCCATTCGCAATTAACGCATATACATGAAATAAGAAAACCATAAAAGCGAGTGTTTCAAAGAAAAAGCCAAGTGCTGTAAATAAGTTAGACCACCCTCCAAACCATGAAATAGCCAACTGCTTACCATCATTCTCTACCCAATGTCCCTCAAGTGTTGAGCCACGATTAGGGGATTCAAGCTCTGCTGCATATTGATCAGTAAATCGTTTACTTTTAAAGGTGCGAGTTTTAAAGCTACAGCCATTGAGTGCTTCTGCTTTTTTTAATCGCGTTTCATAACTGTCTTTATGCAAATAGTCTCTTGGCAGTTGCTCGTTATAGGTTTGTCTATTCTTACGGTACCTACAACTATTTTCGGCTCTCCTTCTATTTTCTGCAGCTTTTTCAGGGTTATCTCTTCTAAATTCTTCTAATAGCACCTCAGCTTCTTCATCTAAGGCGAGCTGTTTAACGGCTTTATCTTTTGCTCTTGTTGGGTCTCTGCCAGGGTTCTCAGCGCACCACTGGTTAATTGCGTTAATACGATTTTCTCTTTTAATCTTTTCTCTTTCTTCATGAGTTAAACCGTCGTTTTGTTCAGCAATATAGCGTTTAAGATCCTCATCACTAATAAGGTTATCAATTAAATCATCCAGCTTGCTTGATTTTACTGAGCTTTTATCATCACTACTCATTGTCATTGCTATCTACATTCCTTGTTTTTAACCATGCCACTTTAAATATCTCATACCCTAAACACCCACTGCTATTTGCCTTAATAAAGCTCACTACCACACGGCTTCTCTATTCACTTGGCAATCTACTGGATCTAAATAAGGTTTTAGCTCCTCAGGGAATCCGTGCTTTTCGGTTATATCTTTATCAATTTTGAAGTAATGCTCTATCGATTGATATAAGTGAGTACCAAGCGGGATGGATGTATCCATAAAAGTCATAGCTGTGGCGTATGCCAGTGAATCCCATTCACGATTTGAACCACCAACGTAAAATGTTGGCTTAGTGAAGCGGTAATGTTTAGGGTATTTTAACGGCACCATGAGTGATACAAATACACGTGAACCACCACGGGCTGAGCCGACATTACGCTGATTTGCACCATAGCAAACAATGTCTTCGTACGGTAAGTAAAACGGTTTTCTAAACAAGGTATGCGGAGTTTTTACAAGGCCAGTATGGCGATTAAAGTAAAAATTATCTCGGTGCGCTAATATGGCTCGATGTTTCAGCATATAAAAACCGACGATAAACATAGGTGCATATATAGCAAATGGCACCCATCGATAGTCGCCCCACACAAAACCAATAACAACCAAATCAACGAAAAAAAACATTACGGCTGCGACCATTAGCAAGAAGCTTAGAGCAGTAAATAAATTTGACCACCCTCCAAACCATGAAATAGCCAACTGCTTACCATCGCTCTCTACCCAATGTCCCTCAAGTGTTGAGCCACTATCTGGGGATTCAAGCTCTGCTGCATATTGATCAGTAAAACGCTTACTTTTAAAGGTACGCGTTTTAAAGCTGCAACCATTGAGCGCTTCTGCTTTTTTTAATCGTGTTTCATAACTGTCTTTATGTAAGTAGTCTCTTGGCAGTTGCGCTTTATAGGTTTCTCTATCATTAAAATATTTGCTTTTGTTTTCATTTCTTCTTTCAATTTCAGCCATTTCCTCAGGGTTATTTTTTCTAAACTCTTCTATTCGAACCACCGCCTCTTCATCTAAGGCGAGCTGTTTAATGGTTTTATCTTTTGCTCTTGTTGGGTCTCTGCCAGGGTTTTCGGCGCACCACTGGTTAATTGCGTTAATACGATTTTCTCTTTTAATTTTTTCTCGTTCTTCATGAGTTAAACCGTCGTTTTGTTCAGCAATATAGCGTTTAAGCTCCTCATCACTAATAAGGTTATCAATTAAATCATCCAGTTTGTTTGATTTTACTGAGCTTTTATCATCACTACTCATAGTCATTGCTCTCTACATCCTTGTTTTTAACCATTCCATTTTAAACTTCTTAAACACCCACAGCTCTTTTCTTTAATAAAGCTCACTACCACACGGCTTCTCTATTCACTTGGCAATCTACTGGATCTAAATAGGGTTTTAGCTCCTCAGGGAATCCGTGTTTTTCTGTTATGTCTTTATCAATTTTGAAGTAATGCTCTATCGATTGATATAAGTGAGTACCAAGCGGGATGGATGTATCCATAAAGGTCATGGCTGTGGCGTATGCCAGTGAATCCCATTCACGATTTGAACCACCTACATAGAAAGTGGGCTTAGTGAAGCGGTAATGTTTAGGGTATTTTAACGGCACCATGAGTGATACAAATACACGTGAGCCACCGCGGGCTGAGCCGACATTACGCTGATTTGCACCATAGCAAACAATGTCTTCGTACGGTAAGTAAAACGGTTTTCTAAATAAAGTATGCGGAGTTTTTACAAGGCCGGTATGGCGATTAAAGTAAAAATTATCTCGGTGTGCTAATATGGCGCGGTGTTTCAGCATATAAAAACCGACAATAAACATAGGTGCATATATAGCAAATGGCACCCATCGATAGTCGCCCCACACAAAACCAATAACAACCAAATCAACGAAAAAAAACATAACTGCAGCGACCATTAGCAGGAAACTTAGAGCAGTAAATAAATTTGACCACCCTCCAAACCATGAAATAGCCAACTGCTTACCATCGCTCTCTACCCAATGCCCCTCAAGTGTTGAGCCACGATTAGGAGATTCAAGCTCTGCTGCATATTGATCAGTAAAACGCTTACTTTTAAAGGTACGAGTTTTAAAGCTGCAGCCATTGAGTGCTTCTGCTTTTTTTAATCGCGTTTCATAACTGTCTTTATGTAAATAGTCTCTTGGCAGTTGCTCGTTATAGGTTTGTCTATCCTTACGGTATTTACTTTCGTTTCTAGTTCGCTTTCTTATTTCAGCCGCTTTTTCAGGGTTATCTCTTCTAAATTCTTCTCTTCGAACCACCGCCTCTTCATCTAAGGCGAGCTGTTTAATGGTTTTATCTTTCGCTCTTGTTGGGTCTCGGCCAGGATTTTCGGCGCACCACTGGTTAATTGCGTTAATACGATTTTCTCTTTTTATTTTTTCTCGTTCTTCAGGGGTTAAACCGTCGTTTTGTTCAGCAATATAGCGCTCAAGCTCCTCATCACTAATAAGATTATCAATTAAATCATCCAGTTTGTTTGATTTTATTGAGCCTTTATCATCACTACTCATTGTCATTGCTCTCTACATTCCTTGTTTTTAACCATTCCATTTTAAACTTCTTAAACCCTAAACACCCACTGCTATTTGCCTTAATAAAGCTTCACTACCACACGGCTTCTCTATTTACTTGGCAATCTACTGGATCTAAATAGGGTTTTAGCTCCTCAGGGAATCCGTGTTTTTCTGTTATGTCTTTATCAATTTTGAAGTAATGCTCTATCGATTGATATAAGTGAGTACCAAGCGGGATGGATGTATCCATAAAGGTCATGGCTGTGGCGTATGCCAGTGAATCCCATTCACGATTTGAACCACCTACATAGAAAGTGGGCTTAGTGAAGCGGTAATGTTTAGGGTATTTTAACGGCACCATGAGTGATACAAATACACGTGAGCCACCGCGGGCTGAGCCGACATTACGCTGATTTGCACCATAGCAAACAATGTCTTCGTACGGTAAGTAAAACGGTTTTCTAAATAAAGTATGCGGAGTTTTTACAAGGCCGGTATGGCGATTAAAGTAAAAATTATCTCGGTGTGCTAATATGGCGCGGTGTTTCAGCATATAAAAACCGACAATAAACATAGGTGCATATATAGCAAATGGCA
>NZ_JAKGAW010000091.1:0-4755 GCF_021532475.1 Pseudoalteromonas sp. APAL1
TGTTCTGTAGGAAATGCTAGTGCAGAGATAATACGAAAATATATTCAAGAGCAGGGGTGACACAGACTCATCCCCGCGACATCACTTCGCTCTGATCACGGGGTTTTCTCGGTGAATTTTCGATAAAAACGCATATCCTGTACCACCCGCACAAATTACTGATACATTAAATGGTTTAGAAATCCACTCTGATGGAATTGAAAACGTGTTCATTTTTTACCCCTTTAATGTGATCGGACATACAATGTGAATTATTCACTATTAATTTGAATGTGAAATATTCACAAGGCCGAGCTTAAAAACTCTCCCAAACGCATAAATCGATTTAACTCTCGCATTCTTACTTTTGCATTGCTTAGGCTCTTTGTGTTGGCTTTAGCGCTCCAAAATGCGAGCAAATTTTGCGTTGTTACAACTTCCTTTGCGTTAAGGGTCTTTTCGAGGTTAACGTGAGTGAAGTTTGAGGCCAGTACAGTTTTCTCAACATCATTCATGCCTTCATTCAGTAATTGATGTGTTCTTTTTGGGTAAAGTTGCATTTCCTTGGCAAACAACTCCATTCGAATAAATATTCATCAGTGGCGCATGATACAAATGCGTATTTTCATTAGGTCGTTGATTACTTGGCAAAGCAAACACAATTAACCCATTTGGTTCTCCTTGTTTATCTTTTTCCAAACAAAAAAGAAGGGCAGGGTAGATAATTGAAAAGTTCGTCTTGGCGTTATAACTTATATACCAAAAAATACCTTTATGAGAAAGTTTGTGCCATATACTGTTCCTTCAGCTGACCAATAGAAGTGGCTCACATCAAAGAAAAAGCCCAAAGTACCATCAGGCTGTGCTTGGAGAAGCATTTCAGCAAGCTTAAATGGCAAGATACCTTTCAAATCATCTACAGAATTTTCTAACTGAACAATATCCGTAGCCAATCTATGACCATCACTAGTGTATAGCTTCATCTGATGAGAATTTATAGAAAAGTTAATATGATTTAGGAACGGCCTTACATCGTTATTCGCCTTGGCATAAAAAATACCAGAAATAGCAGACTTAAATGATTCTGCATCACAAGAAAATTGAAAGCCATTAGGAATTACAATTTTGGGAATAGGGTAGCTATCGCATGACATTGTAGCTATTGAAGCTCTTGAACGACCATGTTTAACAATTACTTTATTTTCATCGAATTGAAATTTTAGTGGCTTACTTTCATCGGTAAAGCTACTTATAAAAGTATTAAGTTTTTTGGCTTTGATACAAATCTCATAATCTTCAAACGCATCAATTGGTGAAGATTGCCTAACAATCGATTGAGTGTCCGTTCCTAGCACTTCTGCTATGCCGCCAATTAATGAGAAGTGGATATAATCCAACGCAGATATGTTGCATTTTGAGCCATTTGCTACACCACAAGCATCCACAAACAGATGTTTTGCGGTAGAGAGTGAGATTGAAAAATTCATGAATATGCCTTCTATTGTTTATTTAACAACAGAATGACAGCTAAATTACATCGTGCATTTTGCAAAGAACTAATTAGCTAAAGGTATTGAGCTTAGTTCTTTTTAAATACCAAATATCATTTTTAATTTGATTTGTTGAGAGCTAAGAATAAATATTAAGGATAATGATGGTTAAATATATAGGTTAGATCTTTAGGTTAGCGCTGTGGATTGTGTTATTAACTTATTGATTTTTATAGCTAATAAAAAATAAACGAGATCGCAATTACACGTTATTTAGATCGCAATTACACCTTACTTAGATCGCAGCTACACGTTATTGGTACTCATATTGATATTATTATCAACAGGTTATAAAGGGTTGTCTGTAAAATATCCACAACGACATTGCTCAAGATCGCATTTACACTTTATTTTATTCACAACCACAGTTTGATTTTTATTCGAAATGATTGAAAATAGGCCAAATTACTGTACCAGATCGCAATTGCACGCTTCTCAGATCGCAATTACACCTTTTTTTAAGGGGTTATTCACAGCCCTGCTGAATCCATACTACAGAAGTTTAGTGAATTTTCATTTGAAAAAAGTTTTTTTTCGCCCGTTACCTTTGTTTGCGTGTGGTAAAATTCTGTAAGTCGATGAAATATATGCGTTTTATTTTTCAGATCGGTTTTACACTTTATTTTGTAATTTCTCTGTCCTTTTTAGAGCAAATTTTTCTGATTTATTTTTGATCAATAGTTTTAAGTTCACATCGGGCACACAGAAGTAAGTTGATGAAATAATAAACTGAAAATAAATTTCAGACCCTAATTACACGTTATTCAGTAGTTATGTAGCTTCTCAGATCGCATTTACACTTTATTTTATGAGCTAAATTTTTGTGTCAGATCACATTTACACGTTATTTTATGACATCAAATTTCATCCCAGATCGCATTTGCACGTTATTTTATGACCCCAAGTTTCATCCCAGATCGCATTTACACGTTATTTTTCGGCCTCAATTTTCATCCCAGATCGTAATTACACGTTATTTTTTGACCTCAAATTTCATCTCAGATCGCATTTACACGTTATTTTATGGCCTCAAATTTCATCCCAGATCGCAATTACACGTTAATCAAATAGATAGGTTTTGAACTCAGATCGCAGTTACACGTTATTCATACTGTTACTCAAACTACCAGATCGCAATTACACGTTATTTTTAATAGGTTTAATAGGTAGTCAGATCACAGTTACACTCTATTATCTTAATGATTATAAAGAGATTTTTAATAATGGTGCATTTTACTGTGTTATTTATATAGCGATTTGATATATTTGAAATTCAAGTATGCGGGAATTTCGGTATGAGCAAAAACAAACTTACAATAAATAATTTGCCAGAGACTATCAGCACTAAAGGGCTAGTAGTTCAGGAAGCCGCTGAGGTTGAGCAGCTCAAACTCTTTACTGATGTGCATTTTGAAGGTTTGAAATCAAATTCGTTATCAAATACCTTTCCTTTATACGATTTATGGTCTCGTTTTGTAAGAGTTAAAACTACCATATACCCAATTAGACAAGCACCAGAAAGGCTCGTTAATTCTCGTTCTATTTCTGATAAGTTGGATGGTGTTGAATACACCGGTGAATTACAAATTTCACCAGCTGTAATCAAAGGTAAAGAAACTGACTATGTTGCTTGGCCATCTGACCGCGAAGAAAAGGTAGAAAGGGCGCTTATATCACTTGCAACTAAAGGCAATATTTCTAAGATTAATAACGCAAGCGGCACTCGTTACGCAATTCATTTTAAAATGAATGAACTAAATGCAGAGCTTAAGTCAGTTAATCAATCATTATCTTATCCAGATTTAAAGGAAGCGCTACTAATCCTGTCAGGGAGTCAACTGTCTTTTAACTACAGCACCAGCTCAAATGGTGAAGTAGAAACAAATGAAGCAAAAATGCCTTATCTGGGGTCAATTCATTTTTCTGGTAAAAAAGGGCCAAGCACTCAGAGATGCATTGTATTTCTTAATGAGTACATGGCTCAGCAAATTGAAACTGTATCTTATAAAGGATATTACTTTAACCAGGCGCAACAATTTAAGAGAACCTTATCTAGCTGGCTTACAACCAGACTTTATACACTATTTAGATACGCCAGCCCCGAAAAAACGTATCACTTCATGCTTGTAAGAATAATGATTAAATTTGGTTCAATTGAGTCAGAAGATATAACTGAAAACCGCTTAATCGCTATTCGCAGAAATATGACTTCAACAATGAAAGACCTTATTAATGCTGGCATTTTAGAGAAGTATGATATAGCTGCTGTAAAAGACGATGAAGGTAAGGTTACCGATTACAAGTACACGTTATACCCAACAGAAGGATTTTGCGATGAAATTGTATCGCTCAATAAACACGCTAAGAAAATTAGAATTAAAAGCAATACGACAGAAGAAGTTGTTGAAACTCTGTTGATCGAGCAATAAAAAATGAAGAGGTGCTGCATTTTTCAAGCACATAAAAACTTGTTCTTTATCTAAACTCACCGAGAAAACCCCGTGATCAGAACAAAGTAATGTCGCGGGGATGAATAGGTGTCACCCCTGCTCTTGGATATATTTTCGTATAGTATCTGCGCTTGCATTCCCTACAGAACACACAAAGTACCCATCAGACCAAAATGTTTTCTCTTTCCAAAATTGGTTTTTCAGATAAGGAAATGATTCCAGATTTTAGCGGTTGTGGCTTGCTTAATCCTCCTTGCGTGCTGGCCTACTGAGTATCGAGTGCCGATTGTAATCAGCATATGAATGTGATCTTTGTCTATCTCAACCTCTTCGATCCTAAAGTCAGATGATAGAGAAACATCGAAAACCGTTTTCTTTACAAACTCACCCAGCCTTCCGTTTAGCAGAGGTTTTCTGTACTTAACCACCAAAATTAGATGAAGCGCAATTAGATATTTGCAGTGAGATTTAGTTTCATATTCCATCTTGACAACTTGGCCTTATACAGTGGTCTATACAGTATATGAAAAAGACGCTCAGATACAACTACAGGCTAAACCCTACGCCAGAACAAGAAGTTAAGCTCATTGAGTTTGGTGCGATAGCGCGTGGCATTTGGGATCTGTTGTTGTCTGAAAATATGCGTCGATATGAATACGATAAAACATTCCTGTTTTACAAAGATATGGCTTCTCTCCTCAAGGAAATTAAGCCATTCGAGGAATTTAGCTGGATTAAAGCGTTTGATTCTGCTGCTGCTCAGCAGGTTGCTCGCG
>NZ_JAKGAW010000092.1:0-4423 GCF_021532475.1 Pseudoalteromonas sp. APAL1
CTATGATGCTCTCGTTATGTTGTGCTGCTTGTTTCATGGCAGCAATAGCATCGGGTTTATTGTCTTCGATGCCAATAATCGTTAACTGTGGATTTAACAGCTGCTGCATTAATTCAATGCCAGCAATTATGCCATCGGCATGTTCGCGCATTAGCATATCATCAGCGGTGATATAAGGTTCACACTCAACGGCATTAACAATTAAAAACTCAATGGCTTTTCGGGTATCTGCTTTTACATAAGTTGGGAAACCAGCGCCGCCCATACCTGCAATACCGCTTTGGTGAATAATATCAACAAGCTCATCATGGGAAAGTGTTTTTGCATCAGACACAGGGTGAAGCTCACACCATTTATCTTCACCATCAGGTTCAATAATCACGCTAAGCTCAGGCAATGCTGATGGATGAGCAGATGGCATTGGGCAAATATCGCTAATAAGTCCAGATGTTGGTGCGTGCACAGGCACAGACCAATTACCGCTCGGTTTAGTTAATGCTTGGCCTTTAAGTACCTGTTGGCCTTTTTCAACAATTAGTTTGCCGTTAGCACCAATGTGTTGTTTTAAAGATACAACAAGCTTATCTGGTAGTGGCAGTCTTGCAATTGCGTGTGTTGTTGATTGCAGCTTTTGACCCGGTGGGTGAATGCCCCCAGGTATAGACCACACTTTGCCTTGTTTAATTTGATCTATTAACTTTTCCATCTGTGCTCCTAATCTACCTGAGTCACAGGGATTGCGTTTAATTGCCATTTCCAAGTTTGTTTGGTTTCTTTTACAGGCAGCATATCAATACAGTCTACAGGGCACGGTTCAACACATAAGTCACAACCAGTACATTCATCGATTAATACAGTGTGCATTTGGCGGGTTGCACCGACAATCGCATCAACAGGGCAGGCTTGAATACATTTGGTACAACCAATACATTCATCTTCACGAATATAGGCAACGGTTTTAACAGGATCTGCTTGCTCACCGCCAGCCAGCGGTTTTGCTTCAACACCCATTAAATCAGCGAGTTTTTTTACCGTGGCTTCGCCGCCTGGTGGGCATTTATTGATTTCGTCACCATTGGCGATCGCTTCAGCATATGGACGACAGCCAGGGTAGCCGCATTGGCCACATTGTGTTTGCGGTAAAATGGTATCAATTTGGTCAACAATAGGGTTGCTCTCAACGCGAAAACGCACGGCGGCAAAACCTAAAATTAAACCAAATATTAGCGCTAATGAACCTAACGCTATCAAAGCATAAAACAAGGTCATATTAAAACTTCACTAATCCTGTAAAACCCATAAAGGCCATCGACATCAGGCCTGCGGTGATCATAGCAATTGACGCACCTTTAAATGGTGCAGGGACGTCTGCAGCTGCCAAGCGTTCACGTAAAGCTGCAAATAAAACCAGTACAAGAGAAAAACCAACAGCTGCACCAAAACCATACACAGCAGATTGCAAGAACGAATGATCTTCTTTGATATTTAGTAGAGCAACACCTAACACGGCACAGTTGGTGGTAATAAGCGGTAAGAAAATCCCTAATAAGCGATAAAGTGTCGGGCTGGTTTTTCTTACCACCATTTCAGTAAATTGCACGACTACCGCTATCACTAGAATAAAGCTCATAGTACGTAAAAAGGCGATATCAAGTGGAATCAAAATATAATGATTCACTAGGTAACTCGTTACAGAAGCTAGTGTAAGCACAAAGGTTGTGGCTAAAGACATACCGATCGCGGTATCTAACTTACCTGATACACCCATAAAAGGGCATAAACCTAAGAACTGTACTAAAACAAAGTTGTTGACTAGCACGGTGCCAATCAATAACAAGACATATTCTGTCATGCGTGCCTCACGAGTTTAAAATCGGCACTATTATCCTTTTTTCTGGGGGCTGACACAACACATCAGGGACGAATAGCTAAAATTAACAAAGCTGTTTATGATTAAACTGTTAAAGCAAGGTTAATGAATAGAATAGGCCCAAAAAACGTGTGGTTTTTTGGGCCATGAGTAGGGGGCTTAAATGTCTTTTGGCTTTTCGATGTAATAGCCTTGTACGCCATCTAAACATAAAGTTTCAATGATATGTTTCTCTTCTTGGCTCTCAACACCTTCTGCAAAAACACTCACGCCAATACGGTGAGCAAGATCAACCATTAAGCGCATAAAATATTGATTATTTTTATCTTCTTCAAGGCCGCGGGTATAACTTGCATCCATTTTGATGAAATCAGGTTTTAAGTCTCTAAAGAATTTAAATGACGTTAAACCAACACCAAAACGCTCTACAGTGATACGCGCACCTACACGATGCACCATATCGATAAAGCGTTTACTTGCTTTAATATTTTGTTGTAAGCCAAACTCGCTCACTTCAAATATAAGCTTAGAGGCGATATTACTGTCTTTTAATAGGCGGCGCTCAAGCCAGATCACAAATTGATCATTATGGGCACTTGATGCAGTTACATTAATGCCAAAGAATTTCTCAGAAAAATTACGAGTCTTAATTTTGTCCAGAGTAGTATCGATAATCAATCGATCAATTTCCATTGCCATTTCTAGCTTTTCAGCCATAGCTAAAAATGAAGCCGTTGGTAATGTTTGGTTCTCAGCAGTTTTAAATCTTACTTGAATCTCAGCATAAGCTTTAACGCTCTTACCAACCGGCATAATATTTTGCATTACTAAATGTACACGTTTAGATTCAATAACTTCGTTAATCACTTTACGCCAGTTCTGGTTACCAAAACCTGCGCTAGCATTATTTACTAAGTCTGTTTCTCGTTGTACATGCCAAGCATTTGCTTGTTTTGACTGCGCCATACTCATAGCATTATCAACAACTGAAAGCAGCTCACCTAAAGGCTTACCTTTTTCATAACCAACGATACCTGTATTTGCTACAGAGCTTAATTCTTGATTTTGTTGATATTGAGTGAAACGAGATTGTAGATTATCAGCAAAGCGTTCAGCTTCTTTTAGTGGTGTGTTCGGTAAAACCACAGCAAAATCTGAGCTATTTAAACGAAAAACTTGGCTATTTGTGTACGTGCCACTGATATGTTTGATGATATCAGCAACACCTTTAACGTACTCGTCACCTTTCTGGTAGCCACGGGTTTGGTTTATTGCTTGTAACTCACTGCAACGCACCATGGCAAGCGAGCCAAAGGTGCTTTTATCTGAGTTTTCAATATTTTTCTCGTAATACTCAACAAACATGTTGCGGTTACCTAAGTTGGTTACAACATCTTTGTACGCTTCTTTTTTAATATTTAACGCGTTATTTTGAATATCATCATGTTTTGTCTGTAAAAAGTGAGACAAACGATTAAACGAAGGGATTAAATCTTTACTTAGCTTTTTAATTCGCGACGTGTCTATCGCTTGTTCAAGGTCGCCACCTACCTGATTCTGGTTAATGTATATATCAACAATATCAGCAATAGTGGTGCTGATTTTACGATTAAGTCGTTTAAACATGCTCTTCATAAAGAAAATAGGGAGAAGGGCAATAAGACCAGAAACTAAGATAACAACGAACATCGCCTGCTGCATTAAATTGGCAAGGCTTTGTGCATTAATAGTAAATTCAACTTTTATATCAGAAGCGTTGTTAACAGCAAATTGCGGACGGATAGAATTAAATGAACTGTTAACCATCTCTGCTAGAAGCGGAAGCGACTCTGATGATTGAACTGCTACAAGGGTTTTACCAGCGTGATCACGAAGAGTAAAGCTTGAAAAGATACTCGCATCAGCAAATGTACGTTGGATTTTCTCTGCAGATAAGTCATCCATTGTTAAGTCGCTAATGTATGAATTAACGGTCAGTTGTGCTTTTTTTTGCGTATCACTCACTGAGCTATCAAAACTAAGAGCAACTAGATAGCCACCTAAAACGGTAAACAGTAACCAAGATATAAGTTGTATAAATATTAGTTTTTTAAAACCAGCCATTTTTCTTATCTTTTAAAAGCGAAAAGGAAGGAATCAATTCCTTGATTCATTGCTGTAATAATTTTGCATCATATTCTACAGCAAAGTATAGAAATTACTTAAAGTAGAGTAGATTATATGCGCTTTAAAGTCTAATACAATCGAAGAATAGTTGTAGATGAAAGTTTAATAGATTCTTGGAGTTGGCTCCCCCTCCCCGACTCGAACGGGGGACCTGCGGATTAACAGTCCGTCGCTCTAACCAACTGAGCTAAGGGGGAACTAAATAGAGTAGTGTGGTGCTATGATTTGGCTCCCCCTCCCCGACTCGAACGGGGGACCTGCGGATTAACAGTCCGTCGCTCTAACCAACTGAGCTAAGGGGGAACAATCATATTCATAAACTTGGCTCCCCCTCCCCGACTCGAACGGGGGACCTGCGGATTAACAGTCCGTCGCTCTAACCAACTG
>NZ_JAKGAW010000093.1:0-4348 GCF_021532475.1 Pseudoalteromonas sp. APAL1
CCTCAAATGCTTAAACAAAACATTTAAAGAACACGGTTAAAGATAACCGTCAATTTCCCTTGGTAATTAGCGATTACGACAGAATCGCGTGGTAATTAAAGTACGACAAAATCGCTTGGTGTTAACACAGTTAATGTGTAGTAGCTCATATTTAAACCGACAGTGTTAGTTGATTGATTTTGACCGTATCTGACAGACTGCATTGAGCGATGTATAGACATTGAAAAAGTATAATTTATTCCTGCTTTTTTGAGTTGGATCTGAATTTTGTTCGATTACATCATTAACCGCAGTTTTGGTGCAAAATAACAAGCTTATTTTCCAGCTATATTAATTGCTTATTTACAAAGGTAATTATTGGTGAAACTATTAGAGTATGTATTTTACGCAGTATTGGTGTGATATAAAGCACCACTACGGTGTTCAGTAAGTTGTTAAAAATTGGGTTGTTGTCAAAGCTAAAGGAAATAAACAATGAATGGACAAGAAAAACAAAAACTAAGAAGTGCTTTCGACTCTATACTTCGAGCGGATTATATAACCTTAGATAATTTAGGAGAGCTTGGTGACCTCGAAGAGTATTTCATTGATTTTTTCGGAATACTCCAAAGCTTGCTTCAAAAGCAAGATAACTTTGTCAGTGGCCGGAGAGGTACAGGCAAAACGACAAATCTTCTTAGAGGCTATTATGAATGTTTAAAGTCAATAGCACCAAAGCTAAAAGATAAGGAACGCTTGATACAAGACGATAAAGTACTTCCTATTTATATAGATTTAAGTACTTGTAATGATCTCTTCGACTCTAAAAATGACTTAAACCTAATAGAAATTCATTTCATACGCCAGATTATTGATTCGTTAAAAAAACAACTTAGCTTAATGTTTGAAGAGAAGTTTTTGGCCGTTTTTTCAAAGGAGAACCCCGCTCTAGATGACCTAGAGTATATTGAAAAAGTTTTAGTGGAAGGAATTACGCTTTCAACGTCTAAACAAGTTAGTTTATCAAGTGCTAGAAAAGCTACTGAAAGTTCAGAGATGGCTGCTAATATCTCAAGTACTACTTTAAAGGTTACTGGTAAACAAAATGAATCTTATGAGCTAGAGCAAAGTAAAACAGTAGAACAAATTAAAGGGCTTAATGTACAGGAGTTTCTTAATAAAATAAGTGACATAAAGAATAAAGCAGGTATTGACTCTATTTATGTATTTGTTGATGAATATTCCGATTTAAGTCCAAAAGCCCAAGCAACATTCAGTGCTCTTTTAAAATCGTTTCTAGGCTCTAGGATTGGTATGTTTTTTAAAGTCGGTGTAATCACCGACCGCTATGATTTTGGAGATCGAATTATTGTTGGGCGAGATATATTCCCAATTCCTCTAGATTTCAATGAATATGCTGACAGATACAATGGCGCAATTGCTGCAATCAATAAAACCCAAACTTTTGTTGAAAAATTAATAACTAAGCGAATTGAAAAGTTTTGCCCAAAATTGAAATTAACTGACGTATTCAAATCTAATTTTAGTGAAATTGTTTATAGGGTTACGCGGGAGACGCTAGGAGTTTCAAGAACTATAGGTATCATTCTGCAAAACGCTTTTGTCCAAGCTAGCTCTAATTCAGATGGTAAAATTGGTTTAGCTGAAATTAATTATGGCATTAGTAGTGCTAGAAAAACATATCAAAAGCAATTCACTGGTAGTGTTAAAAAACGTCTTGTGCCAGGCTATAATTTAGATATGTGGTCAGCAATTTTAGCTAAAGCGACTGAAGAGAAAAATAAATTTCCAGATCGGCCAGCAAGCCATTTCATGGCTGACCCTTTAAGAAAAGAATACTTAAACGTACTCTGTGAGAATTTCCTGATCCACTTTATATCTGAAAACGTTACATCAAAACATGGAGGAAACTATAACCTTTACTCAATTGATTATGATGTTTGTACTGAGTTTAATATTAAGTATGCCGATAAAAAAGATGAGTATACTCCTATAAGGTTTATTTATGATTCAGTGCTTGCTGAATTTGATCCTTACTTTCTAGAATCAAAACAAAAAAGCTACAAATGTCCAGAATGTGAAAAAATTTATGCTGAAGAAGATGTAAAGCAAGCAAAAGTTAAACGTTGTTTTGATGATGATGAGAAGTTAGTTGAAATAGTCCATCAAGACGCACCTGTTACAAATGGCAACTTTGCTGAAGTTGAAATAAGAATTTTGGGATTAATATCGCAACTATCGCCTGAAGAAGCATTAACAGCAAGAGAAGTTGCAGACTCTGTTGGTTGTACTATTCAAAAGGTAAGTGCATGGGCTGGTAAAGTTTTAGGTAAAAAGGGAGAGATAAAAATAGATAAATCATTTAGCCCGTATAAATATCATACGGCTGAAGCATAAAAATTTCTAATAAGTTTCTTAAATAGATGAAAATAGGTGGCTTTTGCTCGTTTCTGCCGGGTTTATAGCCAGTTATTTTATTAGTGTTAGCGAAGCGTAAGGCCTGTAAGGGATATATATGGAAAAAAGACTTATTACTCTTGGAATTTGCCAAGAAAAAGCTCGCAATGAATGTGTAAGTCGGTCAGTGCGAGAGCTTACCGATCTAAATAGGACTTATATGGAAGTATTTCGTGTTGTAAGTGATACCTTAAATCCAATATGGAATAATTACGAGCTAATGACTACTAAAGATTGGGGAGGCCCTGGCCATTTGATTTTAAATAACTCGGATATGCCAGGAGTTAGCAATAGAGAAAAGTTCGAATCTATCCTATCCGTTTTTGCATTGGGCTTAAGTCCAATTAAAACAATGATATTCGAAGGCTCCTATGTTCAATCATGTATATTACTTCGTTCAAATATTGAAACGATGGTTCAGCTTAAAAAGATCTTAGAAGATAAGTATAAAGATAAGCAAACACCTAGGATCTCTAATTTAGATGAAAAACTTCGAAGAATTTATAGTGATTTAACAGGGTTGGCTCATCTAGCTGATAGTGAGTTTTTAACTTATATCACGAAGGGAAAATACGATAATGGCGAAGAATTGCTGACACCATTACTAAGAACTCTTACGCCCCAATTCAACATTGATTTGAGTTCATTTCTGTTTTCGATTCATATAATTTGTTCAATCGAAACCGTTTTATTGATTGATGAGTATCTAAATAAAAATATACCTGAGAAGGTAATTGATAGCAGTGTTTTAGAACGCTTGAAAGAGCAGTGTGTAACAATATGGGAGACGTACCTCGCGGATGAGGCCTAATAATCAATTTAAGAGTTATTCCGAACACTTAGCATTTTCGGTTTTGATTACGTTTAGTGATTAAGACATTCAAATAATGGGTGAAGTATATGTGTGATTCGTACTTTAATTAGATGTTATTAAACGCATTCTTTCATAAAATGTTTATGGGAGAATGGCCGTTGCTGGCACACAAAAAATATTCACTGTCAGATTTAATAAAGCTCTTAAAATCAAATCTGACAGATTGGTTAAGATTTATTTTGTTAATGCTTATTTTAGTTTTATATTTGAGAAAAGCTTTTATGCTCCTCATAAACTTAATGGCTTTCAACTCTAATTTGTAGCAACGTAAATATGGTTTATCTTAAATAAACCTCAGTTATTTCAGCCCTGAAATGGCCTAGTTCCTGCGATACAGTTTCGAGAGCCGTTGCTCTACTTAAACCAAAGCTTCTTAGCTCTACCATTCTTTCTTGTGCGTAGCTATGCCTGAGGCCATGACCGCCATTTGAAAAGAAGAGTGTGCGATCAGATGCTTTTTAGAATGAGTATGACCATTTATGACCACCACCAATATCATAACGTTGCAAATAGTTAATTTCTCTATCACGAACCGTTATAGGCTGTGCTAAGCGCTTTTTTAAAGCTGGGAAAAGCGCTTATAAACATACAGAAACTCTAAAGAGGCTAATCGCATAGGATTTATTTTGAATTTAAATCACTTGCTAATAGGCACTCTAGGGACATAATAAAAAGATAGGGAAAGGCTTCATATGACACTTGATGAACTAGAACAACATGCCATAGCTTATGCTAAAAAACACAGAACACGTATTGCCCGTGAGTTAACAGACAAAAATCAGTTTCCTCCCGATACAAGACCGGTTTCTGTTTTTATGGCAGGTTCGCCCGGTGCTGGAAAAACGGAAGCTTCAAAAGCTTTTTTAGAAGAGATTGGTGCTGATAATGTACTCAGACTTGATCCCGATGAGTTAAGAGAGCAAATACCTGGTTACACAGGTGATAATTCTTATTTATTTCATCGTGCTGTATCTTTTATTGTAGAGAGGACACTTGACCTTGCTTTTAAAAATAAAC
>NZ_JAKGAW010000094.1:0-3976 GCF_021532475.1 Pseudoalteromonas sp. APAL1
AGATAACGGTCAAATTACAGCTGTACAAAGCAATAAACAGCCAAACTTAAAAGACGGCGATAAGCACATTCAATTACCAGAGCTGACTCTGGTGCCGGGTTTAATGGATATGCATGTGCATTTAACGAGCGACCCTACTGTGCCGCGCAGTGAGCGAATTGGTCAATCGATTCCGCGTAAAGCAATTAAAGCGGCACACTTTGCCGAAAAAACACTGTATGCAGGTTTTACAACGCTGCGTAACTTAGGCGCAGAAGGCTACAGCGTGATTGCAGTACGCGATGGCATTAACTCAGGCGATATTGTTGGCCCACGTATTTGGGCGGCTGGCCCGTCTTTAGGTGTTACTGGCGGTCACTGCGATAACAACCGTTTACCACCAGAAATGAAATACACCGCCGAAGGCGTTGCCGATGGCCCATGGGCAGTGCGCGCTAAAGTACGTGAAAACATTAAGTACGGTGCTAATGCCATTAAGTTTTGCGCTACAGGCGGCGTATTCTCAAAAGGCACAAAAGTCGGTATTCAGCAATATAGCCAAGACGAAATGAACGCCATTGTTGACGAAGCTCATTTACGTGGCCTAACCGTTGCTGCCCATGCGCATGGTACCAGTGGCATTAAAGCGGCCATTGTTGCCGGTGTAGACAGTGTTGAGCACGTTAGCTTTGTTGATGACGAAGCCATTAAACTTGCGAAAAAACATGGCACTTGGTTCTCAATGGATATTTACAACACTGAGTACACTCTTACCTTTGGTGAACAAAATGGGGTTGCAGAAGAAAACCTAAATAAAGAGCGCCAAGTATCTAAAAAGCAACGCGATAGCTTTAGCCGTGCAGTAAAAGCAGGCGTAAACATGGTATTTGGTACCGATGCGGCGATTTACCCTCATGGCGACAATGCAAAGCAGTTTTCGCGTATGGTTGAATTTGGTATGACCCCCCTGCAAGCATTGCAGTCTGCCACCATCAATAGTGCCAAACTACTTAAAGCTGATGATCAACTTGGCCAAATCAAAAGCGGTTTCTTAGCCGATATTATTGCCGTTAAAGGCAACCCGCTTGAAAACATTGCAGTACTTGAAGATGTACAATTTGTTATGAAAGACGGCAAAGTTTTTAAATAAGCTATTTTGCTGGCTTTGCATGAGTGAAGCCAGCAACCTTCCTTGTATCTATATCGTAAACAAGATTACCAACCATAAAACTAGTTGTTAGCAACTTGTATCTAAACAAGGAAATTACCTAAAACAGATAAATAAAACTTGAAATGAAAACAACTCGCATTATCATTGCCGAAAAACTTCGACAATTTACCTATAATGACGACATATAAATACTCAATTTTAGCCCTAGCCTGCTTAAGCGCATTCAATGCAACCGCCGACGATTTAGACTCAGTTGAACGTATTACCGTATACGACAAACAAAACCGTGTGGTACTTGATTCTGGCCTCGCTACTAAATCAAATATGAGCCTAATGGAAACACCAGCTCCTGTAGTGGTTGTAGACCAAGAGCTTATCAACTCGCAAGGCGCAACAAACTTACAAGACTTAGTGCGTAACATCAGTGGTGTAACTCAAGCCGGTAATAACTACGGCATTGGCGATAACTTAGTGATCCGCGGTTTAGGCGCTAACTATACTTATGATGGCATGTACGGTGGTGCAGGCCTAGGTAACACCTTTAACCCAACACGTTCAATGACCAATGTTGAATCTGTAGAAGTACTTAAAGGCCCAGCAACGGGCTTATATGGTATGGGTAGCGCAGGTGGTGTTATCAACCTAATTGAAAAGAAGCCACAATTTACTGAGCAGCACACCGTTAATGCTGAGCTTGGTCAATGGGATAGCTACTCATTAGGCTTTGATAGCACAGCAGCATTAACCGAAAACCTTGCTTATCGCGTTAACGCAAAAACTGCTCGTAGCGATGGTTACCGCGACTTAAAAGACGACCGTGATGAAATTTATGGCGCGTTAAAATATGTATTAAGCGACAAACAAGACATCATGATTTCTGCCGCTTATATCAAAGATGCCATTGCTGTTGATTCAATTGGCCACCCTATTCGTATTTTTAACAGTGACTCAGTAAATGGTAAAACCGCAGGTGAAGTAACCGCTGCCGATTTAATTAACGATGCAACAGCAAAAGGCCTGCAACTAACCGAACAGCAACGCCAACAATTGGCAGACTCACTGGCAGCAAATGATGGCCTAACACCTTATACCTTTGGTCATAACGGTATTATCTCGCCAATGGCAAATGACAACGAAGGCGAAGAACTGCGCTTTAAGTTAACTCATAACTACTTCATTACTGATAATTTATTTTTAAATCAGCAATTACAATACCGTAATTACGAATCGAGCTTTGCCCGCCAAACGGGTGCTTATAACTATGTTTATTGGAACCGTAATGGCGTGATCAATGCAGACCCGCGCGCACCTTTAGTGGTTGATGACGTACTTTACCCATTTGCCGCGCGTCGCCAAGAATACCGCCAAGTAGAAGCTGACGAAAAATCATGGCAATACTTTGCTGACTTGCGTTATGACTTTAGCTTTGCCGGTATTGATAACGAACTACTTGTAAACGCCAACTACGAAGACCGCGATATTCGTTTTAAACAATACTCAATTTACGATGCTGATCAGGTCATTAAAAACAAAGATGGAGAGGTTATTTACCAAGGTCAATTACCTTACATTTTTGATATTCGTAACCCGAACTGGGGCGAAGGCAGCTTTTTTGATTACGACCCGCTAAAAACCAGCGATTACAACAAAAAGGTTCAGGCTTGGGGTGTGGGTATTCAACATGTTGCCTATATTCACGATACCTTTACAACCCGAGTAGGCGTTGCCTTTAACCGTATCAAACAAAGCTACGAACACTTTGGTGTTGATGCGCGCTACCGTGCCAGTGCCGCCGAACCAACACCAGAAGCAGATACATCAGACAGCGGTATGACCTACAACCTAGGTGCAACCTACAAACTGAGCGATGATATCTCGTTCTTTGTAAACCACTCTAAAGGCCGTACAGCCTACAGCGTGCTTGGCAGTGTATCGGGTAACGAAGCAGACCGCGATGACGCAGAGTCAGTCAGTAACGACATTGGTATGCGTGTAAAAGCGTTTGACGATCAACTACTAGCATCACTGGTGGTATTTGATAGTGCCCGTACAAACCTTGAGTATGCCAACCCAGATTATGAAGCCGGCGTATCTGATGCCTCAGTACCAAAAAGCTTTTACGATGGTGAAGAGCAAACCAAAGGTGTTGAACTTGATTTAAATGCCGATTTAAACGAGCAATGGAAACTTAACGTAAACGCGGTGTATCAAGACGCCCGCGATAAGCAAAATCCAAATTCATCAAGCTTTGATTCTCGCCAAAAAGGTGTGCCTTATGTAACAGCAAGCAGCTGGTTAAGCTATGACGCTAAATGGTTTGATTTAGCCGAGCCACTGACAATTAGCGCAGGCGTACAGTATGTTGATGACCGCAGCACAAACTCAACCTCGTTTGGTATTCCAGATGGCTACGTACCAAGCTACACCGTATACGACGCCGCCATTCAATACAAAACAGATGATTGGAAACTACAGTTAAACCTAAATAACTTGTTTAACAAAACCTATTACTCAAAAGCCATGTTCTTAGGCGGTATGCCAGGTGAAGAGCGTAATGCTAAAGTAACCTTTAGCTACACACTTTAATTGTGAAATAAGAGCAAAAAGCGCGGCTTAGTTAGGTCGCGTTTTTTTTTAGTGAGAGCTAGTTTGTCTAGTGGCTTTATGAACAGAAAAATTGAACCAAAAGGCAACTTTGTGCACAGACTGTGTGAAAACTAATTTTTAATAAATTGTCTTGGGTATGTTCTTAGTTTGAAACCATTTAAGATGGTTGCGATCGATTTTTTCTCAGTATCGCAATTTTCTCCGCGCGAGCGAAACTGC
>NZ_JAKGAW010000095.1:0-3777 GCF_021532475.1 Pseudoalteromonas sp. APAL1
CTCGAAAGCTCAAGAGTAAGTTACCTTCTAACAACACGATGACTAAATACTTGTAGCTGACGTAATGCAAATAAATTTAAAATTGATACAAGTTAAATTATAACTAATTATTTTGAATTAAAACATAAGTGCTACAAACAAATTAATTATTTGCACCATTTTTTCTTAGAATTTCACTAAAAATAACTAGAGCTTTGGCTATTCACTGAATTCAATACATATTTTGCAGTGTATTGCTTTAACTATTAACAAAAATAATAAAAAAGAGCCAACTTTAAAAGAAAGGTAAGCGAAAGGGGTTACTTTCTACGAAGCCAAGTAATACATTGAATTTTAATGGAAATTTATGGTCTTACAATTATAAAAAGGACACCGCTTTAAAATTGGTGCCCTTATTACAGCTGCATTATACAAGTATAAATCTGCGACTAAATAATATGATAAAAACATTGCATATACTATTATTGAGTTCGGTCATACTTCTCTTGTTTATATATATAAGTTTGTTGAACTTTAAATCCAAGAACCTCATCACTCAGTAATTTAATTTTACCATTTTCGGTATGTAAGCCAGGGCCCAATACCCCTTTGGCAATAAACGGATCTTTTTGGCCAACAATCCCGGTACCAATCAACATAAACTGACTTTCACCTTTATCCGATTCACCAAAGAATAATTGCGGAGTATCAGGTACATCATTCCCTGTTTGGAACTTAAGTTCATCATATACTTTGGTTCCATAATGTAGGTGAAAAGCATAAAGACCACCAGTACCACTACCTAGACTACACTGGTCGACAACATTGCTTGTCGAGCCTGGTGCAAAACTTGTAAAGTAAGCAACACCTCCTACAACGGTACTCGCAGCTAATGATTTCTCACCTTGAAGCGGCAAGTTATAGTACCAACCATTAAAGCGCGCTAATTCAACCTCAAGCTTGACAAAGCCATCAACATTATCAAGTTTCTTAGCAAAAGGATCTGAACTTACATTCATTAAATCTGATTGTGTGATAGTGTTCGGGACTTTACTCCCTGTAAAAGACTTAGTCACAGTATTTATATCGCGGATCATAAATAACTGATCATTCACCGCTGATGAAAGCGGATTTGCTCTATTCCCGCTGCCAACTAATACGGCATCAAACGGGGTATCAACGCGAGTTACTGTGGATTTACCATTTACAACAACTTCAGATACTTTGCTATATACACTTCTCGCAATAGTCGGTTTATAAAAAAAGCGCCGGTCATTGTTAGCCCGAGTGCCCCCAAGACTAGCAAGTTTAAAGTGCGTCCAGTTCCGTGAGTTTTGCGTAGGCATGTCCACTCGCCAAACATCACCACCTGTATCAGTGGCATACAAACGATCTATATACCCGTCGTAATCAGAGTCTAAAAGAGCAATATCAGATGCGATACTGTGTTTACCTTGAAAACCATTTTCAGAAGGAGTCAATGCCCAGACTTTTTTACCTGTCTCAGCATCAACAATGTAAATTCCTCGCCCCTTAGAGTCATTAGTTCGTCGACTACTATCTTTATTAGTATCATAGCCAGCTCCAAAGATAAGCACAGGGCGATCTTCATATCCAGCTAAATTGATATAGGTTACTTGTGCTTTTGACCAGCTTTGTGCCAACTCTTTGAAATCACCTGAGCCACCGACAATTGGTCCACCCCACATTAATTTGGGTGAATTTGGATTTGTTATATCAAGAGCGTAATATTCATTGCCCCCTCGTCTTAAGCCAAAAAATGCCCAAACCCTATCTGTTTGTGTATCTACAACACCATTTTTGTTTTTATCGTCAAAGAAAATAGAAATAGGCCCATCAACGCCATAGACTTTTGTATTTTTCTGGTTATCTCTTAATGGTTTGATAATTTTATATAAACTCCTTGGTATAAATGCCCAGCTCTCTTTTAGTACGTCATTTTGATCTTGAAACATATGCAAATAACCTGCATTCGTACCTATTAAGATACGAACATCACCATTGCCGTAGTCAATTGTTACTGGCTTAGAATGAAGTGGATCCCCAAATTTATCAGTTCTAGAATCATTGGTTCTCCTGTCTTGGTTTACATCATCTACATCTAATCCTCTAGACCAGTTTATAAGTTCCCCCATTTCTTTATCACTACTTGCACCAAATGCATCAATTGTGGTGTCGACATCTCCAAAATAATGAACAGCATGCCACCTGCTGAAATTTATTAAACGGCCTCCGTAAAGGTTTGAAACTACAATACGCTCAGTGGAATTTGGCATGCTAGATCGGCCAGATAAATATAAATTCACCCCACCTAACATAACATCGTTACCGTCAGCTTCTTCATTACTTGGTAGCCAAAAGGTTCTTGCGTCACTTTTAATTAAACCATTACTACCTAATGCTGTATTGCCTTTAGAATCAATGATCTTACTTCCAGAAATTTTTAACTTTTTTAAATTACCACGCCAACGAGCATTTGTACTAGGGTAAAACATAGTATAATAAAGTGCATCCCTACTACGAGTTTGATCAGTATTGTTCGATGCAATAGATGGTGAAGAAAAAGCCCCACCTTCCTTTCTTAAAGCTGCGAATGAAGTTTCAAGAGCTTTTGATAATTCTTCTGGATTCGTAGCAAGAATATAGCTTCCGCCTCCCGCTTTGGCCGTTTCTTCTAGGTTTTTTTGCCCTCTCTCTGTTAAGCCGTTACCAAATCCGATTGTATTAACAATACCGCGGTCATGTACCTTTGACGTTTTGGGGTACAAATCTATATCAACATCGTCTGTACCGTGAATTATTTTTGCAAGCGGAGCTAAATAACTCTGACCATTAAAGTCGTCTAAAAATGTTGTTGCAGGCTCAGAGAAGTAATGTTGATGCAATGACTCAATAGCAGTATTGCTTTCATTATCATGTTGAGGCGAGCCATCACTTATCATCATAATATGAACATCATTGTTACACCTGGCGTTTTTTGTGAAGGTTGAATCTAAAGGAGAAATATATTTGCCACCTTTTTCTGCAGTGGTATCACGCAGCTCAGCCGGAAATAATGCACCAAACTCAACATTTTGCCCTGTCAAATATAGATAAGTCTCCCACAGTGTTTCTGTAATAGGCGTAGCTCCTAATGCACCATTATCCGAAATGAGTTCTTTCAATTTACTATGCTCAGTTCCCAATTTGGCTCTGATAAAACCACCATTTCCAAATGGAGAAAAACGAATAAATCCAAAATCAATATCAGGATTTTCATCGATTACTTTTATGAGCGATGATTTAGCTGCTGCAATTCGGCTATCAGGGCATTCCATCCAGTAACCATCAACTGGATGAAAACATTTAACACCTGTATTAGCAGACTGCATCATGCTACCAGAGGTATCGAGTACAAAAATAACACGCGATTTTTCATCAAGATCTTTATCATAATTAACATAAAGCTCAGTATCATCTGCATTTGCTGCGGTTAGAAACCCAAGCGTGCAAACATATATAAATACATATTTAAAGTTAACGACCTTCATTACAATTCCCTCTCTAGCCACCCGTGTTTAAACTTGCCATTTCTTGAGCAACGCCCGTTTTAACAGTTAATGTATGAATACTTTTTTTACCATAGGTAATTGTGGTATTAACTTCGACCATGTTGCATGACACACCGGAGGTGAAGTTGTACTTGCGAGGACATGGCAAATCCAATTCGCCATTATTCAAATTAATCATTTTATTTGTGGAGTCACCGATAGCGCCCAAATCGAAGCCAGCCTCAGG
>NZ_JAKGAW010000096.1:0-2631 GCF_021532475.1 Pseudoalteromonas sp. APAL1
CGTTACGATGACTACTCTGACTTCGGTGACAATATTGCTCCTGCGGTATCTGCTCGTTGGCAAGTAGCTGATAACATCGTTATCCGTGGTTCATATTCTGAGTCTTTCCGTGCACCAGGTCTTGACCTTCTAAATGCTGCACGTACATTCTCAGCTGAATCAGCTATCGACTATGCAAATGGTTCAACTACATCGCGTCAATATGACACTTATTACACGCAAAACTCAGAGTTAGATGCTGAAACTTCAGATTACACTAACCTTGGTATCGCGTGGGATGTAAACGAAAACCTTACTTTCAAAGTTGATTACTTCCAGTTAGCGATTGATAATGTAATTCAATCTAAGTCTCTTCAGTCTTTACTATCTGACGAAGCTGCAGGCCTAATCTCTGCTGTATCAGTAGATACAGACACTTCAAATGAGACTTTCTATCTGAAGCGTGCTGCATCAGGTACTCTAGTTGAAGCAGGTACATCTTACTTCAATGGTGCTGGTTTCGAAATTGAAGGTATCGACTTTACAATTGCTGCAAATCTTGAAACTGGTTTTGGTGACTTCCGTTTCCAAAACGTGAATAGCTTTGTGCTTTCGTATGACCAAGAAGTAGGTGGTGTTGTACAAGATACATCTGGCTGGTCAGGTCAACCTGAGCTTAAGTCTGTTGCAACGGTTGCATGGTCTTATGAAGATCACTCACTAGCGTGGAATGCAACATACACAGACAGCACTACTGAAACTGAAAAAGATGAAGATGGTGATGGCTACTATGAGCAAACAGGTAAGCTTGATAGCTGGTTAATTCACAACTTAACTTACACTTATAATGCAGGTGCATACGGTGCACTTACTTTCACTGTTAATAACTTAACAGATGAAGATCCAGTGTTATCATCAAACGGTACTTGGGATAACCAAGACCTTTATAATAACTTTGGTCGTGATTATCGTGTAAGCTACTCAATCAGCTTCTAATAAAGTTTTTTGAAAGTAAAAAGGCTGAATTTATTCAGCCTTTTTTTATGGAGTATACATGAGCGACCATTGGACAAATTATTGGCAACAAGGACACCTAACCTCATTTGGAAACGGGTTTAAAAAAAATTACCAAGGAGCATTACAAGAGTTCTGGTGTAGTTTCGCGACTAAGTTAGATCCAGACTCATTGGTTCTGGATGTTGGCACGGGCAATGGTGCCTTAATTCAGCTGATACAAAGAGACAAAAAGTTAAATTGTGTTGGAATCGATCAGGCAAAAATTCATCCCGAGGTTTCAAAGAGTGTAGGTGGAACCTTTCTGTCAAATACAGCCGTTGAGAATTTACCATTTAAAGATGATGAGTTTTCGTCTGTTATTGCACAGTTTTCTCTAGAGTACAGTCAACTTGATAAAAGTATCTCTGAGGTTTTTCGTGTATTAAGTGCTAAGGGAGTATTTGCATTTGTCTGTCATCACCCTGAATCAATAATTGTAAAGCCAAATGCAAAGATTTTAGCGGCAGCAAACTTTGTTATACAAGAGTTAACATCATCTCTAATGGCTTTGATTAACGATCTTGATAGAAAGCAGCTGGAAAGTGCAAAGCATTATTTCAATGAAATTGAAATAAAAATGAAACGTGAATTTATAAATAATTTTGATGCTTTAGTGGGGACTAATTTACCTGCGTTCATAAACTTCTTGCGTCAAAATCAGAATAACAAAATAGACTTCAAAAAAGCGTTGTCTCTTTTTATGAATGAATTAGAGCTACTAATTCTTAGGTTAACTGAGTTAGTAAATGCTGCTAACCAGTCAGCACTTTTGATCGAACAAGTAGAAACAATGAAAGTCAATTGTGAAGTTGGGAAAATCTTTGATAACAATCAAGATGAATTACTAGCAATTTACATTATGGGTGAATCGATTCTTTAAAACCCTTATTTAGATTTAGAAAAAGAAGTAGCATTTAATAAATAGATGTTACTTTTTTGAAATCCACCTCCTTTTTTGCCTGTCATAGATAATTTATTTTATTTCAATTGTTAATTTTGATTGTTGCATTTATTAACTATCAAAATGCTGTTGATGTGGGTTTTCCACGCTTTTTCTGTACCTTAAAGCAATTATCTTGTACCTAATATTAACGTATTTGGTTTATTGTTGATTATTTGTTTATTGTTTAAATTCCCTTATAAAACAAAGGTTAAAAAAAAGTTGACCAAAAGTTGTACCTGATATTAGTATTTGATAGCTCTAAGGGGGGCTTTGACCCTTTAGTGTTAAATAAATAAATTAATAAAGTCATAACATGGATATGACCAGGGAGAATCAAATGTTAAATAATCAAGTTTCAAAAGCAGTTCGCTTAGCGATTGCTTTTGGTGCAGTGTCAACTGCTGCATTTTCTGCATCGACTGTTGCAGCTGAAGACAACAGTGTAGAAAAAGTTGAACGCATTCAAGTAACAGGTTCACGCATCAAGCGTACTGACCTTGAAGGTGCATCACCTGTAATCAGCATTACATCTGCTGATATCAAAATGGAAGGTGATTTCACTGTAGCTGACGCTCTTCGTTCAAGTTCATTGAACTCATTCGGCTCATTCTCAGAGCGTTCAGGTAGCTCTGCTCAGTCTCAAGCAACTATTA
>NZ_JAKGAW010000097.1:0-1761 GCF_021532475.1 Pseudoalteromonas sp. APAL1
CTGGATCTAAATAAGGTTTTAGCTCCTCAGGGAATCCGTGTTTTTCGGTTATATCTTTATCAATTTTGAAGTAATGCTCTATCGATTGATATAAGTGAGTACCAAGCGGGATGGATGTATCCATAAAGGTCATGGCTGTGGCGTATGCCAGTGAATCCCACTGACGGTTAAAACCACCTACATAAAATGTTGGCTTAGTGAAGCGATAATGTTTAGGGTATTTTAACGGCACCATGAGTGATACAAATACACGTGAGCCACCGCGGGCTGAACCGACATTACGCTCATTTGCACCATAGCAAACAATGTCTTCGTAAGGTAAATAAAACGGTTTGCTAAACAAGGTATGTGGAGTTTTTACAAGGCCGGTATGGCGATTAAAGTAAAACTTATCTCGGTGCGATAATATAGCGCGGTGTTTATGCATGTAAAAACCGACAATAAACATAGGTGCGTATATAGCAAATGGCACCCATCGATAGTCTCCCCACACAAAACCAATAACAACTAAATCAGCGAATAAAAACATTACGGCTGCGACCATTAGCAAGAAGCTTAGAGCAGTAAATAAGTTAGACCACCCTCCAAACCATGAAATAGCAAGTTGTTGCCCATCATTGCGAACCCAATGTCCCTCAAGTGTTGAGCCACGATTAGGGGATTCAAGCTCTGCTGCATATTGATCAGTAAAACGCTTACTTTTAAAGGTACGAGTTTTGAAGCGGCAGCCATTGAGTGCTTCTACTTTTTTTAACCGTGTTTCATAACTGTCTTGATGTAAATAGTCTCTTGGTAGTTGCTCTGTATAGGTTTGTCTATCATCAAAATATTTACTACTGTTCTCGGCTCTCCTCCTACTTTCTGCAGCTTTTTCAGGATTATCTCTTCTAAATTCTTCTAATCGCACCACATCTTCTTCATCTAAGGCGAGCTGTTTAATGGTTTTATCTTTTGCTCTTGTTGGGTCTCTGCCAGGGTTTTCGGCGCACCATTGGTTAATTGCGTTAATACGGTTTTCTCTTTTAATTTTTTCTCGTTCTTCATGAGTTAAACCGTCGTTTTGTTCAGCAATATAGCGTTTAAGATCCTCATCACTAATGAGATTATCAATTAAATCATCCAGTTTGCTTGATTTTACAGAGCCTTTATCATCACTACTCATTGTCATTGCTCTCTACATTCCTTGTTTTTAACCATTCCACTTTAAACTTCTTAAGCCTCAAACACCCACTGCTCTTTTCTTTAATAAAGTTCACTACCACACGGCTTCTCTATTCACTTGGCAATCTACTGGATCTAAATAAGGTTTAAGCTCCTCAGGGAATCCGTGTTTTTCGGTTATGTCTTTATCAATTTTGAAGTAATGCTCTATCGATTGATATAAGTGAGTACCAAGCGGGATGGATGTATCCATAAAGGTCATGGCTGTGGCGTATGCCAGTGAATCCCACTGACGATTTGAACCACCTACATAAAAAGTAGGCTTAGTGAAGCGATAATGTTTAGGGTATTTTAACGGCACCATAAGTGATACAAATACACGTGAACCACCACGGGCTGAGCCGACATTACGCTGATTTGCGCCATAGCAAACAATGTCTTCATAAGGTAAATAAAACGGTTTTCTAAACAATGTATGCGGAGTTTTTACAAGGCCGGTATGGCGATTAAAGTAAAAATTATCTCGGTGTGCTAATATGGCGCGGTGTTTCAGCATATAAAAACCGACAATAAACATAGGTGCATATATAGCAAATGGCA
>NZ_JAKGAW010000098.1:0-1726 GCF_021532475.1 Pseudoalteromonas sp. APAL1
TGTAGTAGTGTGATTACCAAGGGATACTGACGGTATAAGTACCAAGCGATTTTGACGTAATCACACTATCAATGTTGCCGAGCTTCGGCAAGTTTTGCTAACCGTAACGCAGTCGTATTCATATTTTCCCTTAGCCAGATATTGCGAACGCCGCTAGCATGTATGTCGACGTTTCTTTCAGACTTGAGCAGCCTTGACACTTTGGATTGTCCCATGTGTGGGTTAGCTAGTGAGAATTCGATGACGACTTCCTCAATGGCTCTGTCTGTACGATTTTTGTGGTGAAGATTTGGCGTTTCCTGACGTTTTAGCGATTCGATTCCACCTTGTTTTATCAGCTTACGATGGCGGTAAATAGTATCGCGGGAGACACCACTTAGGCGGGAAGCTTCTGCCACATTTCCTAGCTTTTCAGCCAGAGCCAATACATCAAGCTTCTTCTGGAGCTCATAGTCTTCCGAGGATAGCTTTTCAGGCTCCGTTACTTCGGTTACCTGTAGTTTTCGTCCGGCGAAGTACGCATCGAACCGCTTATTTTTACCCGTACGAATTTCGATTTTTTGGTTTGTGATTGAGTGCTTAAGCGGTGAGTCGATGAAGTAGAGTTTTCCCCTGAAGCTAAACGTATGGTCGTTACGGATCTTCCGGTAGACCTTGGTGATGCAGATATCATCAAGATTGGTGTAGCGTGATACAGGCGTATATTCGGTGTCTGATGTTTTAGATTTTACCATCAGGTTTTTACGCCAGAACTGCGGGATGAAGACGTGTTGGAGGTAGCTATTAGCGCCCGTCATGTCAGTAATATTGTTGAGCCGTAACTCCGGTATCAACCTGTCTTGTAGAGTATCGAAGGCACGTTCAATACGACCTTTTCCTTGAGGAGAACTAGCAAAGATGATTTCAATTCCTAACTCCTCACAGGCCCGTTGCATCTGAGAGAAATTGCAACGTTTAGGACCACCAAAGATGCCAGCTCTATCAACATATAGAGTTTTAAACACGCCGAATTTCTCAACAACTGAGCGCATAACTTTCATACACCCTTCAGTCGTTTCTGACGGAAAAAACTCTGCATGGATATCGCTGTTAGCATCATCAATCATAGCGATTAAGCACGACTTTTTATCACCGAACCAGCGATGTGTACTGCCGTCCATTTGCAGCATTAGCCCTGGTGCTTCCATCCGTTCTCTGCGTTTATGGACACGGCTACGCCTACGCTTGGCTCGTTTTACATGATGGATATCATGTGCCCACTTACGCAGTGTCTCGCGCTTAACAACAATGTGTTCGTGAGCCTCAAGCATCTCGGCGAGGTGCAATAGATTCAGATCATAGTATTTCTCGCGGATCAGCGACTGAACTTGCTGCTTAAGCCTATCTGGAGTTTTATTAATTGGCTCGCTGCCTGTATTCCCGTGAACAACGAATTGTAGACCTTGGCTTCGGTAACGCTGCAAATAACGTTCAATAGTACGCCTGGATTTATTGAGGAGCTTAGCGGCATTAGCTATCGTAACTTTACGCTCTGCCACTTTAGCAATGATATCAACTGTTAATTGAGCTTTGGAATTCAAAACAATCACCCTTAGCGCTCCTCAAATGCTTAAACAAAACATTTAAAGAACACGGTTAAAGATAACCGTCAATTTCCCTTGGTAATTAGCGATTACGACAGAATCGCGTGGTAATTAAAGTACGACAAAATCGCTTGGTGTTAACA
>NZ_JAKGAW010000099.1:0-1712 GCF_021532475.1 Pseudoalteromonas sp. APAL1
ACACTGAGCTAATTTATGCTGAGTTTATGTTTTATAAAATAACAACAATAATAACAGATAGTCTTTGCATTTAGCCATCTATACATTTAAACTTCTTCCTTTGCGCCGATTTGGTCTTTGGCTTGCGGGCGCTGTTGATGTCTTTTAGACACAACTAAATACAGCTAAAAGAAGTCTTTGGCTGTGTTATTGGTTATCTAATGAGGAATATGATGCAGCCATCATTTAATAAAACAAAAGCAAAATTATCTTTGCTGCCG
Organism: Pseudoalteromonas sp. APAL1; assembly: GCF_021532475.1. Classification (NCBI taxonomy): domain Bacteria; kingdom Pseudomonadati; phylum Pseudomonadota; class Gammaproteobacteria; order Alteromonadales; family Pseudoalteromonadaceae; genus Pseudoalteromonas; species Pseudoalteromonas sp. APAL1. The sequence continues at coordinate 261 of NZ_JAKGAW010000099.1, forward strand.
CTTTTGGTGTTTGTCGGCTTATTTTTAGGCGCTGGCTTATACTTACAATCTCAAGGTGTTGATTACGCTTTTTATCAATTACCTGCTCCAGTGGCAATTTTACCTGCCATCATGCTGGCGTTTATCTTAAATAAAAACACCATCAACCACAGTGTTGAAACCTTTATTAAAGGTGCTGGCCACAGCAATATCATCACGATGTGTTTGATATATCTTCTCGCTGGTGCGTTTTCTGCGGTTGCCGGTGCAACAGGTGGTGTTGATGCCGTTGTTAATGCAGGTTTATCACTTATTCCGCCAGCATTATTACTACCGGGATTATTTTTAATCGCCGCTGTTGTGTCGACTGCAATGGGTACTTCAATGGGTACTATTGGTGCTATTGGTCCGATTGCTTATGCCGTCGCCCAAAAAACAGGTATTGATCCATCACTGATGGCTGGCACGATTGTATCGGGTGCCATGTTTGGTGATAACTTATCAATCATCTCTGACACAACGATTGCTGCAACCCGCACGCAAGGCTGTGAAATGAAAGATAAATTCCGCGAAAATCTAAAAATTGCACTGCCTGCTGCAGCATTAACAATCGGTTTGTTATTTTTCTTAACACCTACTGCGGAAGCTGTAAAAACTCAAGACTTCGATATTTTATTAGTATTGCCTTATGCCTTTATCTTGGTACTCGCGGTAATGGGCTTTAACGTATTTGTGGTGCTATTTAGCGGTATTATCTTTGCTGCACTCATGGGCTTTACTGGCAGCTATGAAGGGGCGAGTTTTGTTAAAGATGTTTATAAAGGCTTTACCGATATGCAGGAAATTTTCTTGCTATCGATGTTTATTGGCGGCCTTTCAGAATTTATCCGTATTAATGGTGGTCTTGATTATATTGCTAATAAAATTCAAGCAATTACTAAAGTTATCGCTAAATGGCACCGTAAAGTTGCGGATCAATTAGGGATTGCAGCCCTCGTTATGACCAGCAACCTATGTATTGCTAATAATACGGTATCAATTATTGTTGCAGGCCCAATTGCTAAAAAATTAGCGGATGATGGCGAAATTACAGGTAAGCGTTCAGCAAGCTTGCTTGATATTTTTGCTTGTGTAACACAAGGCTCACTGCCTTATGGCGCACAAGCGCTATTGTTGGGTGCTACTTTTAAAATTAGCCCATGGGAAGTATCAACATCATCTTATTATTGTTTTATTCTTGCTTTTACTGCAGTAGCGGTAATTTGCTTACGTCGGAATAAAGCATAAGTTAAATAATTTTTGCCAAGATACGCCCAAATATGGGCGTATCTGCTATAATCCTCCTGTATATACCCAAACCACCTCAAGATGCGAGTTTCAGTTGGAATTAAAAGCGATTTAGGCAAGGCATTGATTGCAAGTAATAGTGGTTCTATTGTTAAAATCAATAACGCAGTATAAATCGCTTTTAAA
>NZ_JAKGAW010000100.1:0-1703 GCF_021532475.1 Pseudoalteromonas sp. APAL1
CAGACTGTGTGAAAACTCTGATCACCTTTTGGTCTAAGTATGTTCTGCTTATGATCTATTAATCTATACATTTAGTTCACTTAATATACTGATATTTATATAATTAGACTATTGATTCAGTTGAGGGTTGAGGCAGTATGTCAAAGTTTATAAGCGGTGAAAGTCGTGACCAATCAACGTTATTTCCAGAATCGTTGGAAGATTACGTCAGTGAAGATAATACGGTCAGAGTGATTGATGTTTTCATTGAGGAACTAAATCTAGCTGAATTGGGGTTTAAAGGATTAACTTTAAAGTCCACAGGCCGCCCTAAGTATCATCCAGCCACATTATTAAAACTGTATCTTTATGGTTACCTCAACCGTATTCAATCATCCCGCCGATTAGAAACCGAATGCCAACGCAATATTGAACTGATGTGGCTACTTGGTAAGTTGGCACCCGACTTTAAAACGATTGCTGATTTTAGAAAAGACAACGGAGATGGTATAAAAAATGTGTGCAAAACGTTTGTTGAAGTCTGCCGTCGTCTGAATATGTTTGAGAAACCAGTTGTTGCCATCGATGGTAGTAAGTTTAAAGCTAGCAACAACAAAGGCAATAATTTTACGCCAAGCAAAGTTAAATTCCACATCGACCGAGTCGAAAAGAACATTGAACGTTACCTTGAATTACTTGATGAAGCCGATAAAGAGCAAGCTAACGTCACAAAAATTAAAGCCACAAAAGATAGGCTAGCTGACTTTCGCAGCCAGTTAAAAAAACTACACGAGATTAAAGAACAAGTTGAAGCTCATCCTGACAAGCAAATATCCACTACTGATCCTGATTCACGTTTAATGAAAACTCAAGGTTTTACAAGAGTTGTGAGTTATAACGTGCAAAGTGCGGTTGATACCAAGCACCACCTTATAGTGGCGCATGAGGTGACCAACGTGCCAGATAGAGGCCAGCTTGCGTCAATGACAAAACTCGCACAAAAAGCATTGCGCAAGGAAGATATAAGGGTATTAGCAGATAAAGGTTACTTCAGTCAGCCCGATATAAAAGATACTATCGATTTGGGTGCAGAGCCAATCATGCCCAAGACGGATACATCGTCCTCTGAAAAGAAAGGGATATTTAACCGCTCACTCTTCAAATACGATGCAAATAAAGATATTTACTTATGCCCCGCTGGTAATGAACTTCAAAATCGAATGCAGGTATTTGAGCAAGGTAAATACCTTGATGTTTACTTCAATCACATTGCTTGTCGAGATTGTAAAATAAGAAGTCAGTGCACTAACTCTAAAAAAGACCCTAGGCGAATAAGGCGGTGGGTGCATGAGATTCTGACAGAAGAAATGCTTCAAAAGCTAAAGAATGAACCTGAATTGATGCTTCATCGCAAGCAAACTGTTGAGCACCCCTTTGGCACAATTAAACTCTGGATGGGAGCTACCCACTTACTAACACGAGGTTTAAAAAGCGTGGGGACAGAAATAAGTCTTCATGTCCTAGCTTACAACTTCAGAAGAATGATAACAATTATGGGAGTTAACGGCCTAAGTAAAGCAATTAGAGTAGCGTTGCCATAGCAGTTTCGCTCGCGCGGAGAAAATTGCGATACTGAGAAAAAATCGATCGCAACCATCTTAAATGGTTTCAAACTAAGAACATACCCAAGACAATTTATTAAAAATTAGTTTTCACACAGTCTG
>NZ_JAKGAW010000101.1:0-1528 GCF_021532475.1 Pseudoalteromonas sp. APAL1
AGTCATAAAGGGGCGAATACATTAAAGTGACCAGGGGTAGCTCCCCAAATAGAGTCCGTATATAAGCCAGCATCTAATCTTTATTTAATAAGTACTCCGTTGACAAAAAACGGGGAGTCCATATAAGTACACCGAGCCGCTTCACGCTACACAGAGAAAAACAGCATTTAAAAATAATAGTCACAAAGAGGATAAGAGGCGCTGCGCTTTAGAGGGATTATTAAAAACAAATTTGGTGGTTTTGTGGGTTACTCACTCTCTTCTCTTTGTGCATCAAAAATAAATTGAACCATAGAGTTCACCGAGGCGCTTCGCGCTACACGGAGAAAAACAGCATTTAACAATAATAGTCACAAAGAGGATAAGAGACGCTGCGCTTTAGAGGAAGAACAAAATACTCTTTTGGTGTATCTCATTCACTTCTCATTCTCTTCTCTTTGTGCAAAACAACAAATTGAACCACTTAGTGCACCGAGGCGCTTCGCGCTACACAGAGATAAACCGTAAATTACGCGGGGTAAACCAGCTGCTACCAGTTCACTTGTTGGGTTTCACTCCGTTCTACTCAACCTACCAGCAAATAGCTCCTTTCCCGTTTACTCTAGAAACTCGCCAAATCATTCCATCCCCTTTAGCTTCACATGCTCAACCAGCTCGGGGAAAAACGCTAAAAACACCGCGTCTAATTGCTGATAATGACGAGCAATATCGTCAGCTGCTCCTGCAAAGTTGTTAGCAAAACGAATACGCTTGGCGATGTTATCAAGGGCAAGGCCGACTCCATCGAGTGTTTCATATTCTTTAAACCAATCATTATTAGTCATACTGGTCACAACTTGCTGCATGCGTGAAGGCATAATGGCTTGGCGCGCATTTAAAAGCCCATAGCTGTGCTGTTTGAATTCAGCTAATGGCTGATCATTAAAGCGATGCCAATGGTGAATAAGAAAGTGATCAAACGCCACATCAATCGCGACACTTGCAAAGCGTTTACGTGCTGGCGAAAAATACTGCTTAGCCTCTTTTACAAGGGGATGTGAGTCGGTAAACCTATCAACCAAATAATGATTTTCAAGGCCATTTTTAACCGCGTCAGTTAACTGCGCTGAATAACGACGCCCACCAAAATCCCCAAGCAGATTTCCAAAGTGTGAATCAGCCGTCGGTTGTGCTAAGTAAAGGTGGGCCAAGTAGTTCAACGCATTCTCTAAATTAAGTCATTTTATGCATTGTAAAAGAATACAGGTGAAAGGGTCTAGGGGCGCGAGTTAGCAAAATTTTAGCAGCGATTTTATATCGCGTAATTCACTGAATAATCACAAAGAGTGATAAGAGACGCTTCGCTTTAGAGGAAAGTAACTAATAGTTTTATTGGGTTACTCATTTACTTCTCATTGTCTTCTCTTTGTGCAAAAGAATATTGAACCACAGAGATGTATGGACTCCCCTCCCACAGGGGGGTAACGTAATAAGCGACAAAACTTTTACAAAAGGAGTCCATACATGGTGAATCTTAACGTTATTGCGA
>NZ_JAKGAW010000102.1:0-1489 GCF_021532475.1 Pseudoalteromonas sp. APAL1
CTAGTACTCTTTCACATATATTTTGATCAGTTGCCCCTACTTAAATTCAGGTAACTGATCTTTTTCAATCAATAATTCAATACTCCTGCTTTTTCCAGTAACTGATGTTATAAATTTCTTCTTCTTAAGAACTGAAATCATTGAATGAACACTTGAAGATGCGGTTCCAAAGTAGCGCTCAAAATCACTTTCAGCAGGCGCAATCCCATTCACTTTTGTGTAGTAATAAATAAATGCTAAATACTGACCTTGCTTTGCTGTAAACAGTGGCGACTCTTCTTTATTCATAATGAACTTTTACCCTAATCAACGATCCTTTAACTCATATAAACTTACTTAATATTGTTATGAACCGAAAGTATATTGTTGAATTATCAGAAGAAGAAAAACAAGAATTAGTAGACTATTGCAAAAAAGGCATGGTCAATGTTCGAAAGTACAAGCGGGCTGCTATTTTGTTAAAAGCTGACCGTTGTAGATATACAACAGAGCAAATATGTGAAGCTGTTCAAGTGAGCTCTTCCACCGTATTTCGAGTCAAACGCCAGTTCGTTGAAGAGAATCTAGCGGCAGCTTTGAATGAAGGTGCACGAAGTGGTGCAATGAGAAAAACTTCTGCGAAAGATGAAGCAACGTTAATCGCCACAGCTTGCACTAAGCCACCAACAGGTCACGCTAGATGGACATTATCTTTACTTGGAGAGCGATTAGTTACATTAACTGATTTAGATAGTATCTCGTATGAAACAATACGGAGGCGTCTTAAAGAAAATGCACTAAAACCATGGCAAAAAAAGATGTGGTGTGTGGCGACAATGGATGCTGAATATATCGCGCGGATGGAACATGTGCTCGAGTTGTATGCTGAGCCAGCAGATGAGTTAAACCCCATAATTAACTTTGATGAGGCGATGAAACAACTTGTAGATGATACTCGACCGGCACAACCAATGAAGCAGGGGCAGACTAAGCGGTTAGATTATGAATATAAACGTGTAGGTGTGGCCAACTTATTTGTATTCTTCGATCGCCATCGAGGATGGCGGCATGTTAAAGCAACAGAAAGAAAGACGAAAATTGACTTTGCTAATTGTATGAGGGATTTAGTTGATCTTCATTATCCACATGCGAACAAAATAAAAGTTGTGTTAGATAACTTATCAACTCATACAGAAGGAGCGTTATATAAAGCATTTTCTCCACAGGAAGCACGCCGGATTTTAAATAAACTAGAATTACATTACACACCAAAACACGCGAGTTGGTTGAACATGGTCGAGATAGAAATTGGTAATATGAATAAGCAATGTTTAGATAGACGTATAGCAAGTATGGAAGAACTAAAGACAGAACTCGCGGCCTGGGAATGGAGCAGGAATAAAGAAAGAACAAGTATAAACTGGCTATTTAATGTTGAATCAGCTCGTGAAAAACTTGAGAGGGCTTATGGTGCCCTCAACTAGTCAGAACTTGTGTGATGAAGTACTAG
>NZ_JAKGAW010000103.1:0-1333 GCF_021532475.1 Pseudoalteromonas sp. APAL1
CAGTTTCGCTCGCGCGGAGAAAATTGCGATACTGAGAAAAAATCGATCGCAACCATCTTAAATGGTTTCAAACTAAGAACATACCCAAGACAATTTATTAAAAATTAGTTTTCACACAGTCTGGGCACAGAGCCGACCTTCGGCTCTAACTCGTTTTTGTCCAAAAGTGAGTTACAACGAGTATGATACTTTAATATTCAGTTGTAGCTTGATTTGGACTTGATAGTAGCCTTTAGTATGAATTTTTATTTTTAGTCATGTTGAATCATAAGCGGTTCCAGCAGAGTTGCTTGATTGTTTAGCATGAAACTTTAATCCTCTCCTACATTCACTCGCACTGGTAAGCTGAAGCCATACTCATGAATTCATCAACTATCGTGCTTAGCTGGGAAAACCTAGTTTTAACCTCGTATAAGTACATCAAAAGTTTTTGATTGTTGGTTTCGCAATTCAGATAAAAAGGTATGGTTATTAAGTAGTCAGCAAGTGCTGGTGGTATGATTTCAACATGACCGGCATTGTTACGAAGCTCGAAAAACTCTAAGTCACTAACAGCAGAAATGTTAAGCTCATTTAGTTCATCACTTTTGCTCTTAACATACTCAATATCTGCCTTCATTGCCCAAAAAGGTACCCAAGCTGAGTTGCTGAAGTTATTTATAAGTTTTTTAAAATCACATTTTTCAGTCAGGCTACAATCTAAGAATTCTAAATTAGCTTCGTTGATGTCATAAGTTAATGATTTTACAGCCTCAAAACTGTCTTTTATGACACCAGTCTCTTCAGTAGAGGCAAACTTTATACGATGAAGCCAATATAAAACTAAACCATCAGCATACTCGCTGCTTAAACTTTTAAGGTTTATTCCAGCATAACTCTCAACAGGAATAAACTGGCCGTTCCAAGTAACCGGTTCAGAGAACAGAAATGTACCTTGGTTAAGCTTGCCATTAAAGTGATCGATAATAGTTGAGTAGTCAAAAGTTGGCTCTACACTAGAGTTGTCAGCGGGGTGACGTAATTGCAAATAAACTATTGATAAAATAGAGCAAAGTAAAATGGCAATGATAAACCACTTTGAGTTTTGATATTTTGAGTATTTATTCAGGTTTGTAAACATAACAGCCTCCATATATATGCTTAATAATGTACAGGTATACGCAACATATAGAGGCAAAAAAAGCCTAATATTTTTAAAAAATTACTTTTTATCTAAACTCACCGAGAAAACCCCGTGATCAGAACAAAGTGATGTCGCGGGGATGAATAGGTGTCACCCCTGCTCTTGGATATATTTTCGTATAGTCTCTGCGCTTGCATTCCCTACAGAACA
>NZ_JAKGAW010000104.1:0-1325 GCF_021532475.1 Pseudoalteromonas sp. APAL1
CTTATATGGACTCCCCGTTTTTTGTCAACGGAGTACTTATTAAATAAAGATTAGATGCTGGCTTATATACGGACTCTATTTGGGGAGCTACCCCTGGTCACTTTAATGTATTCGCCCCTTTATGACTTTTCTCTGTGACGGTATTTTCTACCTGAACACGGAACAGTCTCTTAAAGGTCAGTCTTATCCTGGTTTTAAACGCTCTTTATTGACAATAATTTAAGCCGTTAACAACTTTGGCTGATAACATTCGTTTTTCTTTAGCATGGCAAATGCAGTTCTGATTGTTTTATTCGCCAATGCTATTGCTGCCACTTTCTTACCGCGTCTTGCAATCAACTTTTTAAGCCATTCATCCTTTTCTGTGCGACTTGCTCTTTTTATAACATTTGAAACAACCGCTAGTGCACCTTGATATAACGTGCTACGTAACTTCTTGTTTGCTGATTTTTTTGAAATTGAGCCAATTTTTTCTTTACCACCAGAGCTATGCTGCACAGGCGTTAATCCTGCACAGGCAGACGCTTCTCGTCCATTTTTAAAGTGCTCTATACAACTAAAGTAAACTTTCAACATCATTGAACCTACTGGTCCAACGCCTTCCAATTTTGACAGCCGCTCGCATACTTCATCATTTTTGATTTCTTCTTCAATTAGCTTTTCTAGCGCTATAATTTCTTTAACAACTCTTTTGAATTGTTCATTTACTATTTTTAGAGATGCTCTAAATGCCATCGGTACATTAAAACTTGTATCCTCGAGCAAACTTTCCACTGCATCTATTAACTTACTATCAGACTTGGCTATAGGGATGCCAAGTTCCAACAAACAGCCTCGCTGTAGGTTCCCCAAGGCCACTTTTTGTTTTACAAAATGCTCTCTCATTGCTGATATGGATTGTAAGCACTGCTCATTTACACTTAATAATCTACTCGGCTTAACCGTTGGTTGCTGAGCTGCAATACCAATAGCCAAAGCATCATTCGCATCTGTTTTTTGGCCTTGTCTAAATGCTTTTACGACGCGTGCAGACATAGGTTTAACTATATGGCCAGCCTCTTTCGCTTTTCTTGCCCAATAATGCGTACCACCACATGATTCCATTGCTACTAATGATTGTTTTTCTGATACCAATAACTGAAGTAGTTTTTGTCTAGATACCTCTTTGTTGTATATAACTTGTCGCTCTTTACCTATTTTACAAACTTGATAATTATTTTTTGCTAAATCAATCGCAATAACGTTAAGATTCACCATGTATGGACTCCTTTTGTAAAAGTTTTGTCGCTTATTACGTTACCCCCCTGTGGGAGGGGAGTCCATAC
>NZ_JAKGAW010000106.1:0-1187 GCF_021532475.1 Pseudoalteromonas sp. APAL1
TGGCTGCTTCTAAGCCAACCTCCTGGCTGTCTGGGCCTTTCCACATCGTTTCCCACTTAACTATGACTTTGGGACCTTAGCTGGCGGTCTGGGTTGTTTCCCTCTTCACGACGGACGTTAGCACCCGCCGTGTGTCTCCCGGATAGTACTTTACGGTATTCGGAGTTTGCAAAGGGTTGGTAAGTCGGGATGACCCCCTAGCCTTAACAGTGCTCTACCCCCGTAAGTATTCGTCCGAGGCTCTACCTAAATAGATTTCGGGGAGAACCAGCTATCTCCCGGTTTGATTAGCCTTTCACTCCTAGCCACAGGTCATCCCCTAACTTTTCAACGTTAGTGGGTTCGGTCCTCCAGTTGATGTTACTCAACCTTCAACCTGCCCATGGCTAGATCACCGGGTTTCGGGTCTATACCTTGCAACTATACGCCCAGTTAAGACTCGGTTTCCCTACGGCTACCCTAATCGGTTAACCTCGCTACAAAATATAAGTCGCTGACCCATTATACAAAAGGTACGCAGTCACCCAACAAGTGGGCTCCTACTGCTTGTACGTACACGGTTTCAGGTTCTATTTCACTCCCCTCACAGGGGTTCTTTTCGCCTTTCCCTCACGGTACTGGTTCACTATCGGTCAGTTGGGAGTATTTAGCCTTAGATGATGGTCCACCTATATTCAGTCAAAGTTTCACGTGCTCCGACCTACTCGATTTCACTTAAGATGCATTTTCGTGTACGGGACTATCACCCTGTATCGTCATACTTTCCAGAATGTTCCACTAACACATAATAAGCTTAAGGGCTGGTCCGGTTTCGCTCGCCGCTACTTCCGGAATCTCGGTTGATTTCTGTTCCTACGGGTACTTAGATGTTTCAGTTCTCCGCGTTCGCCTCTTACACCTATGTATTCAGTGTAAGATACCTGCAAGCAGGTGGGTTTCCCCATTCGGAAATCCTAGTCTCAAGCGCTTTTTACTAGCTTGACTAGGCTTATCGCAAGTTAATACGTCCTTCATCGCCTCCAACTGCCAAGGCATCCACCGTGTACGCTTAGTCACTTAACCATACAACCCAAACGGGTCTTTGTTAGTGACAGCTGTTAACTTCGCCAGAAGTTAATTCATCAAATAATGATGAGAATACTAAAGTAGATACCGATTAATCATTGCTGATTAACTGGCATATTTTT
>NZ_JAKGAW010000107.1:0-1119 GCF_021532475.1 Pseudoalteromonas sp. APAL1
CCTCTTCTCCTACTCGGTGTTTTAACACGCCAGGTACTTTACAGGCTATCAAGGGTGGGTCTAACCGCTTAACGCAGGTTCTTGGTCAATACTGTTGTTTCTGTTATTGAAGGCTAAATATTAATTGGCTAGTAAACTGGGTTCATAACTCGTGCCCTTTTTCAGCATGGCATACGCTGTCCTAACTGTTTTATTTGCTAACGCAATGGCGGCACACTTCACACCCCGCCTTTCAACTAATGCTTTGAGCCATTGTTCTTTTATCGTTTTTGGCTCTCGATGCTTTAGCTGACTGATGACCGCTCTGGCTCCGAGAAACAAGTGGCTGCGTAATGTTATCTCGCCACGGTATTTGGCTATATGACCTATTCTTACTTTTCCTCCACTTGAGTGTTGCCGAGGGGTGACACCAACATTGGCTGCCGCGTTACGTCCACTTGTAAAATGGGTTGTGTCACTTAAGCTTATTAATAAACCAACCGCTGTGATAGGCCCGACACCCTCAAGTGCCAGTAAGCGTTCACACTGCTCATCTTGTTTTACTAAACCTGTCAGTAACTCATTTAATGTTTCTTTTAATGTTGATTGCGCTTTAAATAATTCATAGCACTGAGCTAGACACTGCCTTAAACCTGCGGTTAATCCATTATCGCTATCCTCTAGAATCTCAGGGATAGCTTGCCTAAACGCGCATTCCGATTGCTTGATTACAATCCCAAATTCAAGTAACAAGCCTCTGATTTGATTAGCTAATTGCCGTTTCTGCTTTTCAGCTAACGCACGCATTCGCTCTATCGATTGTAGATTTTGCTGTGCTTGTGTCAGTGATTTACACGGGCGAACATTGGGTGAGAAAGAAGCGGCAGCTATTGCAATAACATCATTTGCATCCGTTTTCTGGCCAACTCTAAATGCTTTGACAAATCGAGGGTCTAAAATCACGACTTCATGACCAACACTACGCGCTTTGCGTGCCCAATAATGAGCACCGCCACATGACTCCATGACAACTTTACAACAAGGAGAAGTGGTGAGTATGGTCAATAGCTCTTTTCTGCTCACCGCTTTATTACTTTGTAGTTTTTGATGAAGAAACTTACCGACTTGAAAAACATTTTT
>NZ_JAKGAW010000108.1:0-1097 GCF_021532475.1 Pseudoalteromonas sp. APAL1
GGAATGGAGCAGGAATAAAGAAAGAACAAGTATAAACTGGCTATTTAATGTTGAATCAGCTCGTGAAAAACTTGAGAGGGCTTATGGTGCCCTCAACTAGTCAGAACTTGTGTGATGAAGTACTAGCAACTAGCAACTAGCAACTCGTTAAAACGTCCACTCAACGTGAAGTTGTGGTACTGACTCAGTAGTGTCTGTACCTAGCTTGTTGTGCCAGTATTGCCACTCAAGACCTAGCAGTAGCGTATTTTCTTTCATGCTCATTGCATGACCTAAATCCCAAGTAATGATTGGCTGTGCTAAAATCCACGCTTTTACATCTTCACCAAATTCATTTTCACGTTCAGCAATGTATTCAACATGGCCTGTTACATTGAATTTTTGTGAGCCAATAGTAAATGGGTAACCCCATGCAACATCAATCATCCAGCTGTTTGATTCAGTTGGTGCGCCACCACGTGCTACGCCTTCACTGTCATCAATGTAAGCGGTGAATAGGGTAGATAAAAAGCTAAAGCCCGGAGCTTGCCAGCTCAATTTTACACCTGGTAAATATTTCAGTACTTTTGCGTCACCCGCTGCGTTAAAACCTGCTGTTAAGCCTACATCGGCAATTGCGCCGTATGAAAAGTCATTGCCAGAGATTTTTGATAAGCTAAATGTTGAATACCACTCGCCATAAAAGTCTTTGTCTTGATAGCCATCTTGACGGTCGTCATTGCTGTAATCAATAAAAAAGAAGTTATCGCCATAGTCGTAACCAGAAGCGTGTTGCAATGAAACAACCGTGGTATTTGACTTAGTTAATGAAAACGGATTTTTGTGTTCACCGTTATTAACGTGTAATTGCGTAGAGCTCCAATTAGCGGCATAGCCTGAAGTACTTACTGCACATAGCGCAGCAACAGAAAGGATCTTTTTCAAGTTCATATCTCAATATTGATGGTGTAAAGGGTTTTATACCCAAGCCACCTCAAGATGCAGAATTCAGCGTTTCACAGGTGCTTAATATCAAGGCGTTACTTTGCAACAATGGCAATCCCTTTTAAGAAGTAACAACGATGAGAGTAAGTGCCTGTGAAGCGCCCAAAGGGTTG
>NZ_JAKGAW010000109.1:0-1061 GCF_021532475.1 Pseudoalteromonas sp. APAL1
CGAATAAATCGAAGCCGATACCAGCAAAGTATTGGTCAAAAGTCGATGAAGATTCTTGAAGTGTTGTTGCTTTCATGTTTGCAACACCTTCATCTGAACCTAAATCAATATCATTAGCTTGGTTATATGCTAAACCAGAATAAGAAAGGTAGTATTGACCAACAGATTTGTTATCTGCTTTGTTACGGTGGTAATAAACTTCCCATGAAGCATTGTTCCAGTCGAAGTCACCGCGAAGACCAGTAGTTAAGTCGATATTGTAGTCGTCTACGTTACCGTCACGAGTACCGATACCAACCCAACGGAATAAACCATACGCACCGTCTACACCATAAGGGTTGTGTGGGTTATCAGCAGACATATTTTCCCACTCTGCAGCAGGAGGAGCATAACGACCAAATGATGAGTTTTGAACAAACATTGTTTGACCAAACCACTCTACGTTATCGGAAATTTCATAGTTAGAGCTGATGTATAATGTGTTACGGTCGATTGATGCTGTGTTGTAAGATACGTTACCAAACGCATACATACAATACTCAGAGCCTGGACCCCAGTCTTCATTTGCATCTACACGACGGAACGTATTTTCACCGTACTCTGCAATTAAGTCATCACATAAAAGTGATGCTTTTGCTTGTGAGAAGTCAGGAGAAAGAACTGTTGCACCGAAGTACGACCAACCAACAGTATCTGCAGTGTATGCTTCGATATCACCATCACCATCTAAATCACCGATTTTAGCTTTAGTGTAATCACGTGCACCATCACTGATACCTTCACGTTTTTGGTAATCGTATGCAAACGTGATGTTACCTTTATCGTTTGAGATACCACCTACTACAGAAAACTCTGAAGACGTTGTCCCTTCGTCCTGATCACGATGACCAGCACCAACGTTAAAGCTTAGGCCTTCATAATTGTCTTTTAATACAACGTTAACAACACCAGCCATTGCATCAGAACCATAAATAGATGATGCACCTTCAGTCATGATATCGATACGCTCAACTGCCGCCATAGGAATAGCATTTAAGTTAGCTGACGCACCACCTAATGTT
>NZ_JAKGAW010000110.1:0-1023 GCF_021532475.1 Pseudoalteromonas sp. APAL1
GGCCTTGTTGATCAAATGCAGCTCTCTAACAAATTCACTTAACTTACTGATATTTAGGCAGACCAAGGGTGTTGATCTTATTTAGCGCCTTCACTTTGATCATCGCTTCAACCAGTTGGCGATTGTAATCACGCGCATTTAGCTTAGCCCCCATCAACTGTTTAAAACGGTACATCGCTGTTTCTGCTAATGAGCGCACATGATATCCACTGAGCTTTTTCCATTGTGCGATTCCTAACTTATTGCACAACATGACAGCCTCATTGCGTGGATGCTTATCAGTCCACAGGCGTGCATTCTCTCTCGGCGGGATAACAGGTATCGCGCCTTTTTCAGTTATTTCTGCATAGCAGCGGCGGCTATCATAAGCACCATCAGCGCTCACTCTATCTATACGCCGACGTAATGGTCTTATCAAATCTTGGAGGGTCTCACCGTCGGTGACGTTACTGAGCGTCATTTGCGCCCCCACAATATCATGCGTGTTGGCATCCACCGCAAGGTGCAGTTTTCGCCACTTTTTTCTTGCCTTTACGTGGTGCTTCTGTGCATGCCATTCACCTTCGCCAAACACCTTAAGTCCTGTGCTATCAACAACAATATCTACAAATCCAGTGGTGCGGACTTTACTGCGAAATTTAATATTCAACTCAGCACTGCGCTTACACAGACAACTGTAGGTTGGGGCTTCAAGCGGAAGCTTCATTAAAGATAATACCGATTGTGTGAACCCTTGTAGTGCCCTGAACGACAAGCCAAAGACAGCTTTGAGTGTTAAGCAAGTTTCAATAGCAAGATCAGAGAAATGATTAGAGCGGCCACGCCCACCGTGAGAACATTCGTTATACCAATGACGCGTTGCTTTTTCGTCAAACCAAAAGCGAATATTACCGCGGTTAACGAGGGCTTGATTATAGTGAGACCAGTTTGTGATTTTGCTCATTGTTGTTGCACGGGCTAGTAGGATATAGATGATCTGATCACAGGCTGGCAAGATAGTTCAAACTTTTAGGAAACAACGCC